>JALTBO010000047.1 GCA_027075275.1 Desulfurobacteriaceae bacterium | reverse complement strand
GGAGCTTGACGAGATACCCGAAAAGGCAAAGGTCTCTGGAGCCGTTGAGGCAATAGTTGACGACATAAAGGAGGAGTTTGCAAGGGGGTACTGCGTTCCACTTATGAGGGCGGGAGCTCTCTACGAGAGCAAATACACACTCATCAGCGCCCTTTCAAGACCTTTAATTGCCAAAAAGCTTGTTGAGGTTGCCCACAAAGTTGGTGCCGATTACGTTGCCCACGGTTCAACCGGTAAGGGAAACGACCAAGTTCGGTTTGAGGCCTCCGTCTGGGCTTTAGACCCTGACATTGAAGTCCTTGCCCCGGTCAGAGAGTGGGAGTTTAAGTCCCGCGAGGAGGAGATAGAGTACGCCCAGAAGCACGGAATTCCCGTTGTTGCAACTAAAGAGAAGCCTTACTCCTACGACAGGAACCTGTGGGGAGTAGCAATAGAGGCCGGTCCACTTGAAGACCCTTATACAGAGCCCCCTGAGGATGCTTTCGTTTTAACAGTTTCTCCCGAAAAGGCTCCAGACGAGCCTGAGTATGTTGAGATAGAGTTTGAAGAGGGGACTCCAGTTTCAGTAAACGGAAAGCGGTACGATGAACTCTGGAAACTCATCTGGGATTTAAACGAGATTGCCGGAAAGCACGGCTACGGCCGTATAGACATGGTTGAGAACAGGTTGGTTGGAATCAAGTCAAGGGAAGTTTACGAATCCCCTGCGGGCCTTCTGCTCATCAGGGCTTACGACGAAATTGAGAGCCTGGTTCTTGATAGGTTTACCTACCACTACAAGCAGAGCCACGTTAAACACCCATACGCCGAGGTTGTCTACGAGGCACTCTGGTTTACTCCTTTAAGGGAAGCCTTAGACAGCTTCAACAACCAGATTGCAAGGCTCGTTACGGGAACTGTCAGATTTAAACTCTACAAGGGAAGTGCTCAGGTTGTTGGGAGAAAGTCTCCAAATTCCCTTTACGTTGAAGACCTTGCAACCTACAGTCCAAAAGATGCTTTTGACCATAGAGCCGGTGCGGCATTTACAAAGGTATGGAGCCTGCCGCTGAAAGTTATGGGACGAGTCAGAAAAAAAGGAGGGGAAAGATGAAATACCAGCTTGAGAAACAGGGAGACGTAATATACAGGCTCACGCTTGAGGGGGAGCCTGAAGAGGTAAAGAGAGAAGTGGAGCTCATCTGTAAAGAGATCGGCAAAAGAGCAAAAGTTCCCGGTTTCAGGCCCGGAAAAGCTCCTGCTTCAATTATTAAAAAGTACTACGAAGACGATATAAAGTCTGCACTTTTAAGGAGCTATATTCCGGTAAAGCTTGCAGAGGTTGTTGAGAAAGAGGGACTTAAGCTCATCAGCGATCCTGCTGTTGAGTCCTACGATTTAGACCTTAAGAATAACGAATTAAAAATTGTTCTTCTTTTAGAGGTTAAGCCCGAAATAGACCTTAAGCCTGAGGACTACAAAGGTATTAAGGTTAAGAAGGTTAAGAGGGAGCTCTCCGAGAAAGACGTTGAGAAGGTTATAGAGGGCCTCAGGAATCAGGCTGCAACCTGGGAAGAGGTAGAGAGAGAAGCAAAAGAGGGAGACCTTGTTGACCTTGAATACGAGACTCAGGTTGAGGGAGATGAGAACGTCCATAAGGGAGAGGTCTCCGTAGTTCTTGGACAGAACCAGCTCTGGCCTGAGGTTGAGAAGGAGGTTATTGGTAAAAAGGCCGGAGAGGAAGGAGAGGTTGAGTTTACGGCTCCTGAAGACGATAAATACGGAGAGGCAAAGGGTAAGAAGGTAAAGGTTAAGTTTAAGGTGAAGGCCGTTAAGGAGAGGAAGCTCCCGGAAGTTGATGACGAGTTTGCCAGGAGGTTCGGTTTTGAAAGCGTTGAGGATATGAAGAAGAAGATAATGGAAGACCTTGAGACTGCTGAGACTATCAGAGAGCAGGAGGAGGTGGAAGACCAGATAGTTGAGGAGCTCCTCAAAAAAGTCAACGTACCCGTTCCACCTTCCATGCTTGATCTTGAGATAAGGGCTCAGGCCCAGAACCAGCTCAACAGACTTGCCCAGATAGGTGTTGACGTTCGTCAGCTGAGCCCAGAAGGAATTGTTGAGATGGTGAGGCCGACGGCCGAGAAGACCGTTAAGGTTAAGCTCCTTCTTGAGAAAGTCGCAGAGCTTGAGGGTATAGAGGTTACAGACGAAGACGTTGAGAAAGAGATTCAGAAACTTGCAGACGCAGCCTTCGGTGGAGACTACGTTCAGGCGAGGCAGTCTTTAGAGGAGAAGAACCTCCTTCCAATGATAAAAGAGGACATCTTAAGGCAGAAGGCCTTAGACAGGCTCATAGAGCTTGCTGAAGTTGAAGAAGTTGAAGCTTCTGAAGAGGAGGCTCAGAAAACGGAAGAGGCCGAAAGAACTTCAGAAGCCGAGGAAAAACAGGAAGGTTAATCTCACTCCCCCTCTCTGGGGGAGTATTTTTCAAGTCTATACCTGAACTCCCTTAAGGTTAAACCTAAAAGCTCCGCCGCCTTTGTTTTATTCCCTCCTGCCATTTCAAGGGCTTTAAACAGGTATTTTTTCTCTATCTCAGATAGGACTTCCTTCAGTTTCAATCCACCTTCAGGAATGGTTATCTCCTCGTCTCCTTTTAACATCTCTTTCTGGGAGTATCCGCTTCCCAGTATTCCATCCTCTGAGAGGATTACCTCTCTCTCAACGATGTTCCGGAGCTCCCTCACGTTTCCCTCTAAGGGAAGCCCCATCAGGTAGTCTATGAACCCCTTTGAGATTCTCTTTATCTCCTTTCCATACCTTCTGCTGAACTCTCTGGCAAAGAACTCAACTAAGAGTGGAACGTCCTCTCTCCTCTCCCTCAGGGGTGGAACTTCAATAACTATTGTGGCCAGCCGGTAGTAAAGGTCTTCCCTAAAGTTTCCCCTTTTTATTTCCTCCTTCAAGTTCCTGTTTGTTGCGGCCACAACCCGAACGTCAACTTCCCTCTCCTCTATTGAACCGAGGGGTATGAACCGCTTTGTTTCCAGAAACCTTAGGAGTTTTGCCTGAAGTGATAGAGGCATATCTCCTATCTCGTCTAAAAACAGGGTTCCGCCGTCTGCCTTCTCTATCAACCCTTTTTTGTCTGAAACTGCTCCTGTAAATGCTCCCTTTTTGTAGCCGAAAAGTTCGCTCTCAAGGAGCTCCGGCGGAAGAGCAGCGCAGTTTATAGCAACAAAAGGTTTTTTCTTCCGGGGGCTTAAGTGGTGAATGGCTTTTGCAACAAGTTCCTTTCCGCTTCCGCTCTCCCCTAAAATCAGAACATTCACGTCGTAAGGAGCTATCTTCTTTATCGTCTCCTTCAGCTTCTCAACGGCCTTTGACTTTCCAACAATTTCAGGAATTTCCTCTTCTGAGTGTCTCCTTTTCAGGATTATCTTGTCTGTAACGTTCCTTAGAATGAGCTTCAAGTCTTCAAGCTTAAAGGGTTTCTCAACGTAGTCGTAAACTCCTAAATCAAAGGCCTCTTTAACTGTTTCCGTTGAGGCAAAGGCCGTTATGATTATCACTTCTGTTTCTGGTTTTTCCCTCTTTACTTCCCTTACCAGCTCCATACCTGAGCCGTCTGGGAGCCTCAGGTCTGCAAGGATAAGGTCGTAGTCATTTTTGCCAGCTTTCTCAAGCCCTTCTTTCAGGGTTTCGGCCTCGTCTATCCCGTAGTTGAACTCAGAGAGAATTATTGAAAGTATCTCCCTGAGAGATTTTTCATCTTCTAATATCAGAGCTTTCATCTTCTGGCTCCTCAGGGATTCTTAGAGTAAAGGCGGCACCGCCTAACGAACTTCTCTTTACGAAGACAAAACCGCCGTGTTCAACGGCAAACTTCTTAACAACCGAAAGCCCGAGACCTGAGCCCTCTTTTCTCTTTGAGTAGAACGGCTCAAATATCTTTTCCCACTCGTCTTCAGGTATTCCCGGGCCGTCGTCCTCAACGGTTATCTCAAGCCAGCCTTTGTTTTTCCTTAAAGATATTTTTACTTTGCTCTTTGCCCAGTAGAGGGCATTTCTTATCAGGTTATCAAGGGCAGAGTAGAAGCTCTTAGGCTCAACCACAGCGCTTATTGTGTCTCCCTCTATTATGCACTCTTTCTCCTCGTTAAACTTTCTGCAGATTTCATCAACAGTCTCTTTTACGTTTACCTGTGTCTTTTCCGACGGTATAGGCCTTGCGATGTTTAGAAAGTCTTTGATTATTGAGTCAAGCCTTTCCGTTTCGTCTAAAACAATTTTTAACAGTTTCTCGTTCTGGTGGCCGTTTGCAAGGAGCTCCACGGCTCCCTTTATTGATGCCAGCGGGTTTTTTAGCTCGTGGGCAAGGTTTGCGCTTATCTCGTAGAGCCTTTTGTAAAAGGCCGTCTCTTCCTGAAGTTTCTCAAGCTCCGATAGATAGTTCTCCTGATTTTCTAATTTCTCCTTTATCTTCTGCCCTAAGATAGATATGAGAATCAGTCCCATTCCGTTCAGGAAGAACTGTATCAAGTTTTCAAGGCTGAAACCCCCTGTGTTAAAGGCAAAGTAGATAAGCTGGAGGAATAAGGCTACTACGAGTGCTGCAAGGCTTTGTTTCCTGTTAAGGAAAAGAGATGAGAATAGGATGGGAAACAGGAGAAAGAGGGAGAAGAAACCGTAAGAAAAGGCACCTTTTATTACTAACAGGAAGAGAAAGAGCTCATCCAAGAGGAATTCAAACAGGAGAGCCCTCTTTCCCGTTATAAAAAGAACCGTGCTTACAACTGAGTAAACGGCAAGGACAACGAGAGAGTATTTATCAATGATTGTTCTGTTGATTGAGTAAATAGAAAGTAGTAGAACTAAAAGGCCGGCAGAAAAGGAGAGCCGGCCGACCTTGTAGATGAGCTGAAGTTTCTCAAACGGAGAGTTAACCCTGTAATCCAAGCTCCTTCTCTAATGCCGTTTCGTAGATCTCCTTTGCCTCTTTAACGGAGATGTTAACCAGCTCTTTACCTCTGTGTTTGATAATTCCCCTGTCTCCCTTAACCTTTCCTATAACCTTTGCCGGAACGGTTCTCTTCTCAAAGAAATCAAGGACTTCATCAACTCTCTCTGGAGAAACTGAAACTACAATCCTGCTCTGGTCTTCCCCGAACAGGAGGAAGTCGCTCCTTATGTCGTCGTCAAGTTCAACCTCAAATCCCAGTTCCTTCTCAAAAGAGGATTCAAACAGGTTGACCGCCAGCCCTCCCTCGGAAACGTCGTGGGCGTGTTTAATCAAACCTTTCTGTATCGCCTCAACAATCGCTTCCTGAAGAGTTTTCTCAAACCTTAAATCAACAGTTTGCCCGGTTCCTCTAAACTCTCCTATCTGAAGCTTCTGATACTCCGAGCCGGAGATGTTCCCAGTGTTTTCACCTAAAAGAATGATTACGTCTCCCTCATCTTTGAAGTAAGATGTCATCCTCTTCTCAACATTTTCAAGAACGCCAACGCAGACAACTGTTGGGGTTGGGAATACTGCCCTCTTGCCCTCGTCTGTCTTTGTCTCGTTGTAAAAACTCACGTTTCCGCTGACTACGGGAGTTTCAAGGACTCTGCAGGCGTCTGCCATTCCGTCTGTTGCCTTTACAAACTGCCACATTATTTCAGGGTCTTCGGGGCTTCCAAAGTTTAAGCAGTCTGTTATTGCCCTTGGAACGGCTCCGGAGCAGGCAACGTTCCTTGAAGCCTCTGCAACGGCTATCTTTCCACCCTCGTATGGGTTCAAGTAGCAGTAACGGGAGTTACAGTCGCTGCTTATGGCAATTCCTTTTCCCGTTCCCTTAATCCTTAAAACCGCTGCGTCTGAGCCGGGGTAAACTACAGTGTTTATCTGAACCATGTGGTCGTACTGCTCCCATATCCACCGCTTGCTTGCAATTGTTGGAGAGGAGAGGAGTTTTCTGACAACTTGGTTGTAGTCTTCAGGTTCGGGAACTGTGTTCTGGTCGTATTTTCTGTTTTCCAGTATGTATTTTGGAACTTTGAATGGCCTGTAGTAGACGGGGGCTTCGTCTGTGAGGGCTTTTATGGGGAGCTCCGCCACAACCTCACCTTGCCAGAAAAGTTTTAGAACAGGCTCCTCAATAACCTCACCTATTACCGTTGCGTCAAGCCCCCACTTCCTAAAAACGTCCATTATCTCTTCTTCTTTACCCTTCTCGCAAACTACCAACATCCTCTCCTGAGACTCGGAGAGCATAATCTCGTAGGGAGTCATCCCCTCTTCACGGGTAGGAACTTTATCTAAGTAAAGGACAACTCCAACTCCCCCGCGGGAGGCCATCTCAACGGAAGATGATGTTAAACCGGCAGCTCCCATATCCTGAATGGCGACAATTCCCTCCTTCTCCATCGCCTCCAGACAGGCCTCTATGAGGAGCTTCTCCATAAACGGGTCGCCAACCTGAACGTTTACCTTTTTCTCCACCTCCTCCTCAGATGAGAACTCCTCAGAGGCCATTGTTGCACCGTGGATTCCGTCCCTTCCGGTTTTCGCTCCAACGTATATGACAGGGTTCCCAACCCCTGCAGCCCTTGCGTAGAAAATCTTGTCCTTCTTAACAACTCCTAAAGCGAAAGCGTTCACCAGGGGGTTTGTCTGGTAGCAGGAGTCAAAGTAGACCTCCCCTCCAACCGTTGGAACTCCAACACAGTTCCCGTAGTGGCTTATTCCAGAAACAACTCCCTTTGTAACGTATCTCATCTTGGGGTCAGAGAGCTCCCCGAACCTCAGAGAGTCCATACAGGCAATTGGCCTTGCTCCCATCGTGAAAACGTCCCTTAAGATTCCCCCAACCCCCGTTGCGGCACCGTTAAAGGGCTCTATGTAGGACGGGTGGTTGTGGGATTCAACCTTAAAGGCAACGCAGGTTTCTGTTTCCTCGTCTACCATTATTATCCCTGCGTTCTCTCCAGGTCCCTGAACGACCCAGGGAGCTTCAGTCGGGAATTTCTTAAGGTGAGGGCGGGAAGACTTGTAGGAGCAGTGTTCAGACCACATTGCGGAGAATATTCCAAGCTCAACTAAGTTGGGCTCCCTTCCAAGGAGCTCCACTATTTTCTGGTACTCCTCCCACGTAACGTGCTGTTCTATAACCTTTCTGTCCATTAAAGACTCCCCGAAACTGTTGTGTTAACGTATTATACGTTGAATTTAACTGCCCACAAACTTAAATTTGGCACGAGAAAAAACGTGCAGGAGGGAGAAATGGCAGTAGTAGGATTTGCCAAGCTTGAAGCCCTTATGAGGAAAGCTGCCGGCCTTGACATTGACAAAAACAAGGCCAAGGAGATTACAGACATCGTGGAGAAGAAGCTCTACGACCTTCTCCTGATAGGGGAGAGAAACGCAAAATTCAACAACAGAGAAGTCATCTGGGAGTGCGACATTCCACTCACAAAGGGATTTTTGGAGTCCATGCAGAAGTTCAGAGAGCTTGAGGAGGAGCTCCCTCTCCAGGACGTTCTTGACTTCCTTGCAACAAAGCCGCCCCTCAAGTACCCGTTAGAGGCCGAGCTTGAGAAGAAGCTTCCCGAAATCGTCGGAACTCTCCTCTACATTCTTGCAAGGATTATGAAAGAGGTTGATCCTGCCTGCAGGCAGCCTTCAAGCGAGGATATTGAAAGGGCTGGAAGAATCTTAGACCTTACAATGTAGTTTTCGGGGGGAGCTCCCCCCTTATCAATTAACGCACAGGAGGTAGCTTGGAGAAACCCACGCTTCAAATGACCTTAAGGGAATGTTTGGAAAAGTTCCCCCAGCTGAAAGACAAACTCTACGAGCTTGTTGAGGAGTGTATCTACTGCGAGGGCTTTAAAGACGAACCATTGGAAGAGGTTTTCAGAGCCCACAGGTTGGACCCTGAAAAGGCACTAAAGGAGCTTGAGAGAGCTCTGGAGGAGTGATGGACTTTCCCTACTACTCTGCAGTAAAAACAGTTGCAGAGCTTATGTGCTGCAGCGCAATAACAGCTCCAAAGGGAAAGGGAGTAAACCTTCTCTACACCAAAATCTTTGAGGGAGAGGAAAAGGACGCCGTAGCCGACCTTATGGAGAAAATAGGAAGAGAAAAAGACCTTGCCTTTTTTATTAGAGACGCAAAAAATGTAAGAGATTCCCTTTTAGTAGTTTTCATAGGAACGGAGGTTAAGCCCAGAGGCGTTCCTTTCTGCGGTTTCTGTGGATTTGAGAACTGCGAAAAGTCCATGGCCGCCGGAGCCTACTGTGCCTATGCCGTTGGAGATTTGGGAATAGCAATAGGTTCAGCAGTAAAACTTGCTTCAGAAAACAACATAGACAACAGAATTATGTTCTCATTCGGAAAGGCTGCCATCGTTGGCGGTTTCGTTCCGGGTAAAATAAAACTCGGCTACGGAATACCCCTTTCAGTTTCTGGGAAAAACATATTCTTTGACAGGAAGTTTTAATGGAAAACGTTGCCTGGATAGTTGTTCCATCGGGGGAAACGCTAACAACGGT
>JALTBO010000046.1:3332-8532 GCA_027075275.1 Desulfurobacteriaceae bacterium | reverse complement strand
CCCTCACTCCCTCAACGTAAGGGGAAACGAGGTCTTTTGTCTTGAATTCCCCAACGGGTCTTTCCACCTTCTCAGCTTCAGGGAGCTTTGCCTCTATCTTCCTTGTTATTTCCGTTCTTGCAGCTCCGCCGAAGCTCTCCTTTACCTTGTAGCCGTTGTACTTCCCGTAGTTGTGGGAAGCCGTTATGACAATCCCGTTGTCGTAATTTCCGTACTTTGTGTTGTAAGAAACCGCAGGAGTCGGGCAGAAACCGTCTGAAAGGTCAACTTCAAGTCCCATTCCAGCCAACGTCTCTGCAACAAACTTCCCGTATTCCTCAGAAAGAAACCTCAGATCGTAGCCGACAACAACCCTTTTAGCTCCCTCTTCCTTCAGCATAAGGCCGTGGGCAACTGCAACTTTTTTCAGGTTTTCAAAGGTAAAGTCCTTTGAGATTACTCCCCTCCAGCCGTCCGTTCCGAACTTTATCATTCTCCCTCCTAAATGATGAGTATCTGAAACGCCCCGATGAGAGCTCCCAGCACTCCCCCCATCAGGGTGATGTAGCGGAGCTCCTCGTCTATCAATTTTAAAACTATACCTTCAACCTCCTCTATCGGAAGGCTGTTTATCCTTTCACGAACAAGTCCTTCTATGTCTACAGCTTCCAAGATTACTGGGAGCTCCCTCTCAATAACCTTCAAAAGCTCATCTGTTATAAAAGAGGAGAGGGCTTCTCTGTTCTCAGCTATCAACCTCCCTAAAAACTGAGAGACCTTTAAAGAGGTTTCTCCCTCAAGGAACTGGCGGAGCTCCCTCTCCTTTAGCTGTGAAACGTAGGAGGAGAGAGCTCTCTCTAAAATTCCTCTGAACTTTTTAAAGCCTTCGCCTTCTGTGTTTATTTCCCTGTTCATCAGGTCCTGAATTCTGCTCCAGATGAGTTTTGAGACCTTCAGCTTAAAGTCTGGAGAATTTGAAGTTTTCTCTATTAAATCAACGGCAAGGTTTGTAAGCCTTTCACTGAAAGAGGAGACCATTGAATCTGTAAGGAACGGGATAAACTCCCTGAGCTTTCCAAGGTTCTCCCTTATGAGGGAGTAGACAACATCCCTGAACTCGCTCCTCTTTGACTCCTCCGCAAAATACTCAACTATCTGGTCAATCTTCTCGTCTAAGAACTTCTCAAACTCCGTCTTTAAACTCTGAGGGATAACCTCTCCAACCCTTTTCCCGTGGAGCTGTTTAAAGATAAAGGTTAAAGCTCCTTCCGTTCCCTCATCTAAAACTTCCCCCAAAACCTCTCCCGCTTTCCTGTCTCCGAAACGGGAAGAGAGCTCTGAGAGGAACTCCCCGGAGTTCTCTCTGAACCTTCCCAAAAAGCTCTCAACAAGCTGCCGCAGGCTCTCCCTTATCTTCTCCTCGTTGAGGCGTCTCCTGAGGGTTTCCTCCGTTAAAAGGTTCTCTTTAACCACCTTTGCTATGGCATCTGCAAGCTTCTCCCTCTTAGATGGAATAAGACCCGGAGTGAAGGGAACTCTTTTCCCAAAGACGTAGTAAGCCCTGTATGGGCGGAAAAGCATCTTTATGGCAACGTAGTTTGTAAAGTATCCGATGAGGGCTCCAACAACGGGAGGAACTATCAGTTCAACCAAGGCAGAACTCCTCCACAACGGAGTAAATAGGACCTTTCTCTGTCAGCCTGCTCTCAATCAGGGAAACCTTCGGTTCCACCTTCTCCGCAAAGACAAACTCTCTCATCTTGAAAAGATAAGAGCTGAACTTCCCCCTATGTCTCATCTTCTTTATCCTTAAAAGGGTAACGTGGGGGGTAAAGTTTTCCTCAACCTGAAAGCCAAAGGGCATTAAAGCTTTATCAACACGGTTTTTTACCTCTTTAACCCCTTCAGAGTCAACCCCTATCCAGAGAACCCTCGGCCTCTCTCTGTTTGGGAAAACTCCTAGCCCCCTGTAAATCACTTTTGGAGAGGGAGCTCCCTTAAGCTTCTGCCTCAGAAAACCGACAATCTGAGGAATCTTCTCCTCCTCAACGTCTCCTAAAAACCTGTATGTGAAGTGGAGATTCTCCTCCTCAACCCACTTTCCTTCAATCTTTAATGAAGAGATGAACCTCTTAACCTCTTTAAACTCTGGAATTGAGACGAGAGTTCCCACAAAGAGCCTCTTTTTCAACTCCTCCTCCCTCTAAGGAGTTAAAATATTCTATAACAGACCCTAAAGGAGTAAAGCCTTGAAGAAGAAAACAAAAATCGTCGCAACCTTAGGACCCGCTTCAACCAACCTGAAAGTCCTCAAAAGAATGGTAGACGCAGGGCTCAACGTTGTTCGGTTAAACATGTCCCACGGTAGCCACGAAGAGCACAGAGAGAGGATAGAGCTTGTAAGGAGAGTTGAAAAGGAAACAGGAAAACCTCTGCCCATACTGATGGACCTGTGCGGCCCGAAGATAAGGATAGGAAAGCTTGAAAAAGAGCCACTATTTCTCCACAGGGGAGACAGAGTAGTTCTCACAACGGGAGAGCCGGAAAAGGGGAAGATAACGGTCAACTATCCGAAACTCCACGAGGAAGTCAAAAAAGGAGAGACAATCCTCCTTGCAGATGGAGCTTTCCGTCTAAAAGTAAAGGAAGTAAAGGGAAAAGATATTATCTGTGAAGTTCTGGTCGGCGGGCCCCTAACCTCCCACAAGGGGGTGAACCTTCCCCATACAAAGCTCTCCGTTCCGGCCTTAACGGAAAAGGACAGGGAAGACGTAAAGTTCGGCGTTAAGGCGGGAGTTGACCTCATAGCCCTCTCTTTTGTGAGAAGGGCGGAAGACGTTTTAGAGTTGAAAGACCTTTTAAGGAACCTGGGAAAAGAGATTCCCGTAATTGCAAAGATTGAAAAGCCTGAAGCGGTTAAGAACATAGATTCAATACTGCAAGTTTCAGACGGGATAATGGTTGCAAGGGGAGATCTGGGAGTGGAGCTCCCCGTTGAAAAAGTCCCCGTGATTCAGAAACAGCTCATAAGAAAGGCCAACGAGGCGGGGAAACCCGTAATAACTGCAACCCAGATGCTTAAGTCTATGGTTGACCTTCCCGTTCCAACAAGGGCTGAGGTAACAGACATAGCGAACGCCGTTTTAGACGGAACAGACGCCCTCATGCTCTCTGAGGAGACCGCCGTTGGTAAATACCCGGTTAAGGTAATCAGAACTATGGCAAAAGTTGCCGCCGAGGCTGAGAAGATATACCCATACAAGAGGTATTCAGAATTCCCGGCAGACTCACTTCAGGACTCACTGGCAAAGTCGGCCTGCAACCTCTCAAGGGAGGTGAAGGTAAAGGCTATCGTTCCATTTACAAGGAGCGGAGCAACGGCCTTAGCAGTTGCAAAGTTCCGCCCTCCCGTTCCCATCTACGCAGTGACCCACGACAGGGAAACCTTCAGGCGGCTCAACCTTGTGTGGGGAGTTAAACCCCTCTTAACAGTTCCGGCAGAGTCAACAGATAAAATCATCACAAGGTCAATAGAGGCTGCAAAGGAGAGGAAATTAGTTAAAAAGGGAGACAGGATAATTGTTCTGGCGGGAGCTCCCACCGGAGTTCCGGGAACGACGAACCTTTTAAAGGTTGTAACCGTTAAGTGAGGAAGTTATGAAAAAGGTAACCGGTCTTGTCCTCTTTCTGCTGATCTCTGCACTCCTCCTCTTTTCCGGAGTTGAACCTCAGGTAAAAAAAGGGCTTTTTATCCTTCTCTTTGCTGCCGTTTTCTGGATATTTGAGATACTTCCCCTACCTGTTACAGCCCTTTCAGTTCCACTTCTTGGAATTTTTTTAGGAGTAGATTCAGTTAAAGGCTCGTTTTCCTCTTTCGCCCACCCGATCATCTTCCTCTTCTTCGGCGGTTTTGCCCTTGCAACTGCCCTTACAAAATACTCGTTAGACAGGCTCATAGCCTACAAAATCGTCTCCCTCTCAAAAGGCTCCTTTCTCACATCGGCCTTTCTCCTCTTTACTGCAACGGCATTCGTCTCTATGTGGATAAGCAACACCTCAACAACGGCTATGATGCTTCCCTTAGCCCTTGGAGTTATAGGAGCAGTAAAGGAAAAAGACTGGAAGCTGAAACACTTTATCCTGTTAGGAGTTGCCTACTCTGCAAGCGTTGGAGGGATAGGAACGTTAGTTGGAAGCCCTCCTAACGGAATAACCGCCGCAGACCTTGGAATGGGGTTTACAGACTGGCTCAAGTTTGGCCTTCCAACGGTTCTGATTCTGCTTCCTCTCCTTTTCCTCATTCTCTACATCTACTTCAGGCCAAAGACTGAAGGGGGACTTGCCTTTGAAGAGGTGAAGTTAGAGATAAACAGGGAGAGAGCTCTCGTCCTTACCGTATTTCTTATAACGGTTTTGGGCTGGCTCTTCAGCAAACCAATCTCCCACCTTTTAGGAGTCCACAAATACTTTGATGCCGCCGTTGCCGTTTTGGCTGTAGTTCTCCTGTTTGTCTTCAACCTTGTAAACTGGGAAGAGATAGAAGAGGGAACAGACTGGGGAACTTTGATTCTCTTTGGCGGCGGAATTACCCTCTCCCACTACCTGAAAATAACCGGAGCAAGCAAGTTCATAGCAAACGTATTTGTTAACACTGTAAGTGGCCTATCTCCATTCTTCTTGGTCCTTTCTGTAACCCTCTTTATGATCTTCATGACAGAGCTCATGAGCAACACGGCAACGGCTGCTATATTCGTTCCTATTCTCATATCGGCGGCAAAAGGTTTAGGCCTTCCAGCTGAAGAACTTGCAATCCCTGCAGGAATCGCCGCCTCCTGCGCCTTTATGCTTCCCGTTGCAACTCCACCAAACGCAATAGTTTATGGAACCGGAGAGATAAAACAGGAAAACATGCTGAAAGTAGGATTTATTCTTAACATTATCTTTGCTGTGGCAATAGCTTTGATCTGTTACTTTGTTATTTGAACCTCTTTTCAGCAGAGAAAATCGTATAGATGGCATAGGTAAACATAGCACCAACTATCAGGCTAACCAGCGTAGCTATTAAGATTTCTCTGTCCATCTTCCAATCTCCTCTTTAAAAAGTAATCCGGCTACTCCACCTCCGACAGTAATAGAAAATGCAGCTGAAACTTTCATGAGTTCTATGTAAAGTTTCGCTCTTTCCCTTAAGTACTCTGTTTTATGCTCGTATCTGTCCATA
>JALTBO010000046.1:0-3232 GCA_027075275.1 Desulfurobacteriaceae bacterium | reverse complement strand
TTTAAAAAGTAATCCGGCTACTCCACCTCCGACAGTAATAGAAAATGCAGCTGAAACTTTCATGAGTTCTATGTAAAGTTTCGCTCTTTCCCTTAAGTACTCTGTTTTATGCTCGTATCTGTCCATAACCTACTCAACAAGGTCGTGGTAGCGGTTGGGGAGAATTCCGGCGGCGTAGTAGACCTGTGCAACGGCCTGCCTGTAGGCCGAAAGGGCTGCTACGTAGTTGCTCCGGGCCTGGTTGAGGGCTGTTTGGGTGTCAAGGAGCTCCGTTATCGTAGCAAGCCCGTTCTTATACCTCTTCTCAACTATTCTTAAAGATTCCTGAGCTGAGGCGATCGCAGCCCTTGCAAGGTCAACTCTCTTTTTTGCGGAAACAAAGTTGTAGTAAGCTCTGGAGACTTCAAAGGCTATCCCTTTCTTTGCCCTCTCCTCATACTCCTTAACCTTTAGCTGGGCAATCCTGCTCTTTCTCAGCCTGTAGAGTTTCTCACCGCCGCTGAAAAGGTTTATTGAAGCCCTAATGCCAACAGCCCAGCTGGAGTTCTCCTTGTTCCAGGGAGCCGTGTCGTCTGCAGAAAACACCTCTCCAAAGGCTCCTATCTGGGGAAGGAAGTCTGCCTTTGCCATCTTCTCCATATCTTTTGTCTGAGAGAGCCTTACCTTTAACTCTTTCAGCTCCGGTCTGTTTTTGATTGCCGTCTCTATGAGCTCATCAAGGTTGAAATTAAAAGGTTTATAGGTAAGGTCTCCTTCTACAGAGATATCTCCCTGTGGGAACTCACCCATTGCAACAGACAGAGCTCTGAGGGCGACACTGTAGTTGCTCTTGGCCTTTATAAGGTTCTCCTCCATTTGCTCTAAGTAAACCTTAGCCCTTAAAACGTCAGACTTTAAGCCCACTCCTGCTTTGTAAACGGCCTCTGCATCTTTTAAGTGCCTCTCAGCATCCCTTACAGCAAGCTGAGCAGTTTCAACAAAGGCTTTTGCAGTCAAAACTGAGTAGTATGCCCTGACAACATCATAAATAACCGTATTCTCGTCCTTTTTAAGCTGCTCTTTTGCTGCTTTTACCTCTTTTTTCGTAAGGTCAACGGCAGTTCTAAGTTTTCCGCCCATCCAGATGGGAACGGTTACTTTCAGACCGGTTTTAAAGAGCTGGGATTTTCCCGGGTCGTTGAAGTCAGTTCCCATCATGTCAAGCTTTTTCACTTCCATTCTGTTCATTATGGCGTACGGCGGGTCTGTTGTTTTGTTGTACTCGGAAAAGAGGTCAACCCTTGGTAGTAGGTGGGCTTTCGCCATTCTGTAGTCGTAGAACTTCTCTTTAACTTCTTCCCGTTTTGCCCTTAAGAGATTGTTCTTCTCAAGGGCAGTTTTCACAGCTTCGTCTAAGGTTATTCCAAAGGTGTTTGCCGTTCCTGCAAGGAGAAGAATAAGAGCTGCAAGCTTTATCCTCATAACGCTCCTCTCTTACAATTCAAATATTGCAATTAAGTTATACTTTGGAGCTACTTTTGAGTCAAGCGGACAAGTTTAACCTCTCCGGCCATTACAAACTTTCCCTCTATGAGGGCTATGGCGCCTGTGTTTAATTTCAGCAATTCCTCTACCCTTTTCTTCGCTTCAACCACTGTTTTACTGTTTCCAAGGTATGTGGCGCAGCAGTCTGTAACAACCGGATCTTTTCCAACAACCGTGGCAAGCTCTGTTCTTCCAAGGCTTAAAGAGTGGCCGATTCTACTTGAAGAGGTTGAAACGCCCCACTCTCCCGGGGGGAGCTCCACCCCTAACTTCCCTGAAATTTTTGGGTTTTTAGAGAAGAGAGAAACAACAACCGACCTCTCAACCTTCAGGTAGAGGTCTCCTCCGTTCTCAATAATGAACTGAGAAAACCCAAGCTCTGTAAGTTTGCTGCCGATAAAGAGATTCACAGCCCCGGCAACTCCCGCCATCGGGCCAACTCCAACCTTTTTAGAGGCTTCTCCCATAACCCTTACAACTTCTGGAATGAAGGCTGGAAGATTAACGGGAGTTAAAGATTTTAAAAATTCCGGGTTCCTCTCTCCGAAGGTCTTTATCTGCTCTCTGATAGAGATAAGCGTTGACAGAATTTCTTTCTTAATTTCCTCCCTGTATTCGGTTTCAGGAACGGCTATCCAGAGGTCGCTCTCTCCGGCAACAACGTTAAAGGTTTTAAACCCTTTCGGCCTTTGGAAAGCCCTGTAAAACCGCTTTTCAGGGATGGTAAACATCAGAGTTCTTCAATCAGTTTTGTTATCTCTTTAGACCTCTCAAAGGCACCCTTAACGGCCTCTATAAACGCACTCCTCACTCCCTTCTCCTCAAGCCTGGCCAAACCTTCAATTGTTGTTCCGGCAGGTGATGTAACGGCATCCTTTAAAACTTCAGGGTGCTCACTCCTGGCCATTTCGGCAGAGCCTATAAGGGTTTCAAGAACGAGTTCTTTAGCAACATCCCTTGGGAGGCCTGCCCTTACGGCTCCGTCGCACATGGCCTCAATTACGATGAAGAAGAAGGCCGGGGAGCTCCCCGAAACAGCCGTTACAGCGTCAAAGAGCTTTTCTTCAACGTCAACCACTTTCCCGCAGGGTGAGAGGAGCTCCTTTACCAACTTCCTCTCCTCGTCTAAGAGCCTGAAGTTATCACAGTAGGCAATTACTCCTCTCCTCACCTTTACCAGAATGTTGGGCATAATCCGAACAACCTTCTTATCATCTCCTAAAAACTCCTCAATTTTCCTCACAGGATAGCCGGCTGCCATTGAAACAACAATCTGAGCAGGTGAAACCGCCTCTGAAATCTCCCTCAAAACGGTAGAAAGAACCTGAGGCTTAACAGCAAGGAAGATAACGTCGCTGTTTGCTACAACATCTAAATTCTTTAAACTTGTTTTCACGCCATATTTTTCAGAAAGGAGTTTAAGCCTTTCCTCGTTAACGTCTGAAACTATTATTTGAGAAGGAAGAAGAAACTCCCCGCCAACAAGAGCATCTATAAATGCCTCAGCCATATTTCCGCCGCCGATAAAACCCACTCTAACATTCATCTTTCATCTCCCAAACATTTTGCCTATATTATAGAATCAAATTCCAGCGGAACTCTGTCTCCTTTAACACTTAAGCCCGGGTGGCGGAACTGGCAGACGCGAGGGACTCAAAATCCCTTGCCCTTACGGGCGTGCGGGTTCGATTCCCGCCCCGGGCACCAA
>JALTBO010000045.1 GCA_027075275.1 Desulfurobacteriaceae bacterium | reverse complement strand
TTATATACTGACTGCACAACTGAAGGTCGACGACGAAAGCCTCGTAAAGGGGCGATGAGAAAACGTTATATAGCGAAACAGAGGAAAATTACCGGTTGATAAAATCAGACCATAGTGGGATTGAAAGCAGTTAAACTCTCCTCTCCACATTTTTTTGGTATTGCAGATAAAATCAGACCATAGTGGGATTGAAAGGAAGAGAGAATGTACAGATTGCAGTACACAGTTATGTACTACGCAAGATAAAATCAGACCATAGTGGGATTGAAAGATTGATTGCTACACCATAGCCGGTGAAAAGTGTTATTGACGTAAGATAAAATCAGACCATAGTGGGATTGAAAGCCATATATGCGGAAAAGATATATTGTTTTTAGTCGTTTTAGATAAAATCAGACCATAGTGGGATTGAAAGGTAGCTGTATGTGTAAGTTAGTGTTCGTAAAGACGTGAGATAAAATCAGACCATAGTGGGATTGAAAGGGTAGAATCTGAGGTGATAATATGATAATAACGGTAGAGATAAAATCAGACCATAGTGGGATTGAAAGACCGGACTTCCGTTTATAACTACGTCAACGAGGACGGCGATAAAATCAGACCATAGTGGGATTGAAAGTACGTATTCAACAAACTACTGACAATTTTGATGAAAAGGATAAAATCAGACCATAGTGGGATTGAAAGATTGGTTTACTTATTTTTTCATGCAATATACAAATTTCCGATAAAATCAGACCATAGTGGGATTGAAAGGTTATTGGAGCGAACATTGGCGTGGGATATAGTAAAGGATAAAATCAGACCATAGTGGGATTGAAAGCTTCTGTAATTCTCTTTTCTTATTCTCAGCTATTATAATGATAAAATCAGACCATAGTGGGATTGAAAGGCGATTCTCGCAATCTCGATTAATATCGATACGTCGCAGATAAAATCAGACCATAGTGGGATTGAAAGGTTTCTTCTGCAATCTGTGAATATTCTACGATTTTAAGATAAAATCAGACCATAGTGGGATTGAAAGAACGTCGTTTTGACGACGGGGATGCCGTTTACCTCACGATAAAATCAGACCATAGTGGGATTGAAAGGAAATATTCTCAGTTTCGCTCATCATGATTTTTAGTTTGATAAAATCAGACCATAGTGGGATTGAAAGGTGACAGTTCCGGTAGAGGAGGTAAAGTCTAATGACCTGATAAAATCAGACCATAGTGGGATTGAAAGATAACTAAACTTAGCAAGCGATTGCTTGACGAACTAAGATAAAATCAGACCATAGTGGGATTGAAAGCATATCGATATACAAGGGATACGCAAATAGCAGATGATAAAATCAGACCATAGTGGGATTGAAAGATGTGTTCCTCTGGAAGCTTATAGACAGTTCCCTGATGATAAAATCAGACCATAGTGGGATTGAAAGGACACCGTAGCTGTTGCGTATGTGCCATGTGTAACAATGATAAAATCAGACCATAGTGGGATTGAAAGGCTCGTTTTCTGGAATGTGGCTTTTGTTTTGCTTTATGCGATAAAATCAGACCATAGTGGGATTGAAAGCGCTGTCCTTACTCAGCTTCTCAGCAATCTCTGTGTGATAAAATCAGACCATAGTGGGATTGAAAGTTTATTCTGTCAATAACTTTCTGCTCTGATTTAACTCTGGATAAAATCAGACCATAGTGGGATTGAAAGGCAAGGCGGGACAGACGCTGCAAAAGAAGCCAGTTCCGATAAAATCAGACCATAGTGGGATTGAAAGCGCTCCGCTTGGTGTATTACTATACATCTCGTATTTTAGATAAAATCAGACCATAGTGGGATTGAAAGGCAGCTGTCCGAAAGTTTCTGGGTTTTCGTACCACTTTGATAAAATCAGACCATAGTGGGATTGAAAGATCTTTCTATTTACGTCTTCATGCAATATACAAATCTTCTTTGATAAAATCAGACCATAGTGGGATTGAAAGAGCAATGTGTGTATTTTCAGTATATACTTTCACAATTGGATAAAATCAGACCATAGTGGGATTGAAAGTTACTGTTCAGTTGCTCAATGATGTAGTATTTGTAAAGGATAAAATCAGACCATAGTGGGATTGAAAGGGAATTGAAATACTCAGCTCAGAGGACGTGTCAGGTGCGATAAAATCAGACCATAGTGGGATTGAAAGTCTGCATGAGTAGATAATACTAATTTATATGTGTCAGCGATAAAATCAGACCATAGTGGGATTGAAAGTAAGACTTCCGGAACGAAGCTTTACATCGGAAAACTCAGATAAAATCAGACCATAGTGGGATTGAAAGCAGTTTTGCCGTATGTGCTGTTATTATGTCCTTCACAGATAAAATCAGACCATAGTGGGATTGAAAGAACTGCTGCTCTAACAACTTTTCAACACTCACGTAAAGATGATAAAATCAGACCATAGTGGGATTGAAAGTGCTTTTATGTGAAGCCACTCATTGTAATAGTGTGCAGATAAAATCAGACCATAGTGGGATTGAAAGAACAGTAACACAATAGTTTGTGGTGATAGCTGATTAAATGAAAACGACAGCCTGTTACAGGCTTTGAGCAAAAAGCAAAACCAAAATAAAGTACAGCGATACGTTTATATACGCTCCCCCAGAGCGAAGT
>JALTBO010000044.1 GCA_027075275.1 Desulfurobacteriaceae bacterium | reverse complement strand
TCTCGTAGTCCATCTTGTGGTCTTCAACGTTTTCAACTTTAACGGGCTTAAAAGTTCCGGGGCCAACATGGAGCGTAACCGGTTTTATTATAATGCCCTTATCCTTTAGTTTCTGAAGGAGCTCCTCTGTAAAGTGCAATCCTGCAGTTGGAGCGGCAACTGCCCCCTCTTTCCTTGCAAAAACTGTTTGGTACTTCTCCCTGTCTTCAGGCCTCTCCTCCCTCTCTATGTAGGGTGGAAGTGGAACGTGGCCGATTTCTGAGAGCTTTTCCATAAAGGTTTTATCTCCGGTCAGGTTGAACTTTAAGAGCCTTTTACCCTCTCCGGCATAGCCGAGAACTACGGCAGAGAGCTCCCCGTCAAAAATAACCCTCTTTCCCTCTTTCAGCTTCCTTGCAGGCTTTGCCATAACCTCCCACACGTCTGGCTCAACCTGGCGGACGAGGAGAACTTCCACTTTTCCGCCTGTTTCAAGTTTTCCAAAAAGCCTTGCGGGAATTACTTTCGTGTCGTTTATTACCAGTAGATCCCCAGGGTTCAGGTAGTCAACGATGTCTCTGAAAATTCTGTGCTCTACCTCTCCGGTTTTTCTATTCAGAACTAAGAGCCTTGCAGAGTCCCTGGGCTCAACGGGGAACTTGGCTATAAGCTCTTTCGGAAGGTGGTAGTCAAACTCGCTCACTTTCATGGGAGCTCCCCTTTTAGTAGATATCGTGGCTTCCAACATCAATTAGAACAATTCCCTTTTCGGTAACTGCAAAGGTCAAAATTATCCTGTAGCTCATAGTTATGGAAACGGAGTACTTACCTGAAAGCTTTCCCTTAAATTTGTGAAGCCTTAGTGAAGGATGGTTTGGATTCAGCTCAAGGAGCTTCAAAACCTTTTTATACCTGTCAATCAGCTCTGGATGTCTCTTTAAAAACCTCTCTTCCCTCTTAAGGTAGCTATCGGTAAAAATCAGCCTGTATTTTGTCAAATTCCAAGCCTCTTAAAGTGCTCCTCGGCAGACTCAACGGTGTATTTCCCCTCTTTCAGGTCTCTTTCGGCCTCCCTTATGGCGTTTTCAAGCTCCAGCTCTTTCAGCCTCTCGTAGTCCTCTACTTTAAGAATTACATACTTTTTTTTGCCTCTAACTGTAACGAAAACATTTTCAAACTTTTCAAGGAGCTTTGACACGTAGGAAACTCCTCTCCTTTTAAGCTCGTTTGCCGTAATAATCATAAGCTCCTCCAAAAGCACTCTTAACAGTGCTAATATAGTATTCCTGCTGAAAAGAGAGCAAGGAAAATTCCGCCTGCAGGAATATACTTAAAACCTGCAACTACTCACCGGAGACGAGAGTATGGTAAACCTTGAAAAGGTTAAAGAGCTTTCGGCAGAAGGGTTTAACCTGTTTCCCCTCTACACACAGTTTTTAGCAGACCTTGAAACTCCCCTCTCTGCCTTTATGAAGCTGAAAGAACTGGGAGCCAACATGCTCCTTGAGAGCGTTGAGGGTGGAGAGAAGTGGGGAAGGTTCTCTGTAATTGGCCTTGGAAGGCTGATAACAGTTAAGTCCAAAGAGAAGTTTGGAGAGGTAAACAGATTAGGAAGAATTAGGGTTGAAAGCGTTGAAGACCCTTTAGACCTCTTAAAGTCTGTTTTTAAATCTGTTAAGCCCTACAACCCGGGAAACCTGCCAAAGCTGTGGGGTGGGTTCTTCGGATACCTTGCCTACGATGCCGTTAAGTTCTTTGAGCCAAGGGTAAATGTGAATCCAAACAAGGAAGACTCCTACCTCTACGACATGGTCTTCTCTCTGCCCGAAGCACTCCTCATATTTGACAACGTTAACCACCTGATAACTGCTATCTCCTTTGTATTCACAGAGAAGGGAGAAATTGAAAACGAGTATAGAAGAGCTGAGGAGAGGTTAAAGAGGATTGAGGAGCTCCTCAAAACGCCGTCAAAACTGCCCGAAGTTAAGGCCGTTAAGTCATCTTCCAGCTGGGAGACAAACGTTCCAGACGGCCAGTTTATGGAGATGGTTGATAGGGCAAAGGAGTATATAAAAGCCGGAGACATCATCCAGGTTGTCCTCTCCCGCCGTTTTGAAAAGCCTTTCTACGCAGACCCTCTAACCCTATACAGAGCTTTAAGGCACGTTAACCCGTCTCCTTATATGTACTACTTAGACTACGAGGACTTTCAGATAGTTGGAGCCTCTCCTGAAGTTCTCGTTCGGGTTGAAAACGGCGTTATTGAGACAAGGCCCATAGCGGGAACAAGGAGGAGGGGAAGGACGCCGGAGGAGGATAAGAGGTTAGAGGAGGAGCTCCTCTCAGACGAGAAGGAGAGAGCAGAACACATAATGCTCGTTGACCTTGCAAGGAACGACGTTGGAAGGGTTGCAGAAACGGGAACCGTTAAAGTTACAGACCTTATGGTTATAGAGAGATACTCCCACGTTATGCACATAGTCTCAAACGTTATAGGGAAGCTGAGGAAGGATAGGGACGCCTTTGACGTTCTGAGGGCCTGCTTTCCTGCCGGAACGGTTTCGGGAGCTCCCAAAGTGCGGGCAATGGAGATAATTGACGAGATGGAGCCCTCTGAGAGGGGAGTTTACGCAGGGGCTGTTGGCTACTTCTCCTTTGACGGTAACATGGACACAGCCATTGCCATCAGAACGGCAATAGTAAGAAGGAACAAGGTCTACGTTCAGGCAGGAGCAGGAATCGTTGCAGACTCTGTTCCAGAGCTTGAGGCAAAGGAGACCCTGAACAAGGCGAGAGCTCTCTTTAAGGCCGTTGAATTGGCAGAGGGAGGACTGGCTTGAGCGAGAAGCTCTTTGACCTGGAAGCTGAGTACTCAGTTCTCGGAACTATGATAGTTCAGCCTTCTTTTACATTCAGGGGGGTGGAGCTCCTCACCCCAGAAGACTTCTTCAAAGTTGAACACAGAAACTTCTTCAGATTCATAAGGGACTTAATAGCAGAGGGCTACACGGAGAAACAGCTGAACGAGATTTCCTTTAAAGACGAGCTCCAGAAGAGGGGACTCCTTGAGAAAGTTGGAGGTGAAGACTACCTCTCAATGCTGGTTGAGTACGCCCTTGAGAGCTACGAGAAGTTTGAGTCCGCCTGCAAGGTTGTAAAGGACAAAGCACTTCTGAGGAGAGTTGTTGACCTCGGGAAGAAGATAAACGACTTTGTTGAACAGACACCTGACCCGGATCTACTGATAGAGACGCTGGAAAAGGAGGTCTTCTCCCTCTCTGAAGACCGGATAACAAACTCCCTCGTTCACGTTGGAGAGGTAATCCCCGGAATTATCGGCCAGATAGAGGAGCTGGCCACCCGCCGGGAAATGGTAACGGGGCTCCCAACGGGGTTTTTCCAGTTAGACCAGATGACATCGGGTCTTCAGCCGTCAGACCTGATAATCCTTGCAGCAAGGCCCTCTATGGGTAAAACGGCATTTGCTCTATCTATCGCCTACAACGTTGCAGTAATGGAAGGAAAGACCGTCGCTTTCTTCTCCTTAGAGATGACAAAGGAGCAGCTCATAACAAGGCTCTTAGCCCAGGATGCAAAGGTTCCTCTCCACAGGATAAGGAGCGGGTTTTTAAAGCCGCAGGAGATAGAGCTCCTTGTTGAAGCCGCCGACAGAATATCTCAGGCACCACTCTACATAGACGACACTCCGGGAATTTCCATTCTGGAAATGAGGGCAAAGGCCAGAAGGCTCCAGAGCGAAAGGGGATTAGATCTGATAATCGTTGATTACCTTCAGCTCATGAGGGGAATAAAGAGAACAGAGAGCCGTCAGCAGGAAGTATCTGAAATTTCAAGGTCTTTAAAGGCGCTTGCAAAGGAGCTCAACGTTCCGGTAATTGCACTCTCCCAGCTTTCCCGTCAGGTTGAACACAGGGCAGACAAAAGGCCCCAGCTCTCAGACCTTCGTGAAAGCGGATCGTTAGAGCAAGACGCTGACATCGTTATGTTTATCCACAGGCCGGAGTTCTACAAGAAGAACCCAGACCCTGAAGAGGAAGGAATTGCAGAGATAATCATTGCGAAGCAGAGGAACGGCCCAACGGGACCCGTTAAGCTGGCCTTCATAAAGGACTTAACCCGTTTTGAGAACCCGGATCCAAACCTTGTTAAGACTGAAACCGTTAAGGAAGAACCTGCAGAGGAGGTTCAACCGCCCGTCTTTGAGGAGGAGAGCTCCCCGCCGGAAGAGGACTTCACTTTTGGAGACGACGATCTCTTTCAGATTTAAGCTCTTTTAGGGTTTCGGCTATCTCAGTTGTGTTCTCCGCAATCCTGAAAAGGACTATCAGGGTTTCAAGGCTGAGCCTTGAGAAGATAACCCCGCCGAAAAAGAGGAAGATGGAGGCGAAGAAGTAGAGAACAACGTGAATAAGAGAACGGGTGAAGAGGGAAGCCCCGAAAAGGGCAATTGAAACCAAAAACCAGAAGATAATGGAGAAAACGTAAAGAACGCTTACAAGCCTTAATGTAATGAAGCTCTTAAACGAAATGTCAAAGAGGATAGAAAAGAAACCTTTATCACTATTCTCCATTTTCCCTCTCCGCCAACGGGCAGACGTGTCTGTACTCACACCACCGGCAGTTGTAATCTGAAGGGTTTGGCTGGAGCTCCCCAAAACTCTTCCCCGCCAGCTCCTCCTCAACGGAGAAGATTTTAGGAATAAGGTTTCTCCTGAAGAGGGAGAGCTCCCTCAGGTTAAAGATTACCCTGTTTACCGTTCCGTAACGAACGTTGTGAACCTCTAAGGCAAACCGCTCAAACTGAGGATACTTAACGCTTGCAAGGAGGGCGTACCACCTGAGCTGCGTCTTTATTTTATTGTTGAACTCCCAGCTTTTACTGGTTTTGTGGTCAACTATGTAGAGGGTATTTCCCTTAGAGAAGATAAAGTCCAGTTTCCCCCTCATGAAAACCGAATCGGAACTGTAGCTTACAGGGTTAAAGGAGTCGTCCACTGCCAGCTCAATCTCTGAGGCGACAAGAGAGCTCTCTTCAACCCTTCTCAGCTGGCCGTTTACAAACTTAACGATGTTTGGAAAGAAAGAAGAAATGAGCGAAACGTCGGCTTCAGGCTCCATCTCCTTAAACTGGAGGGCAAAATCTGAAAGGAGCTCCTTCCTTATCGGCCTTCCATCCTTAAAAACGGTATTAAGGGCATTTTCCAGAACGTAGTGGACGCCGCTTCCAAGAATCAGAAAATCTGCCCGGGTAAGGGGCTCAATCTTCTCAACGTACCTGAAGAAGAACTCATACTGACACTTCTTCGCCTTCTGAACTTTTGAGAAAGACCAGGGCCTTAAGTGGTCTAAAGAGACAATCTTCTCGTAGCTTATCATCAAAACGCCCTTTAACGGCTAAAATTAGTGCGTTTAATATATTAGCACGGAGAGTTTAATGAAAGGGAACGTCTACAAGCTGCCCTATTTCATAGCTGAAGCCCTCATATACCTGATAAGGGAAAACTCTGAGAGGACAACAACGGAAATCTTCAGATACGTGAAGGAGAAGCTCTCAACAGAGGAGTTCTTAAGCGAAAGTGATGAGAGCAACAGGAAAACACTCTTAAAAGCCCTGAACTTCCTCTCGGCAGCAGGAATCGTTGAACAGGTAGAGGGAAAGGGAAGACAGCCAACTAAATGGAAGATCTCTGAAAGGGTTTTTAAGGAGAGGAACTTCTACCTCAACGAGGAGGAGATAACCTCTTTCCTCATCTTCTTCAGCTTCATCCCGGAGGAGTACAGAAACCTCTTCTTCTTTGAGCCGGTTGTAAGGGTTGCAGAGAGGCTCTCTCAGGAGATTGACCCGGAGAAACTGAAAGTAATAAAGAAAGCCTTTTTCTACGAGCCCCGTTTCACAATGAGGTTTGCAGAGGTTGACAGGGAGCTCCTCAAAAGGGCCACAAAGGCGGTAATAAACACAGAGCCCTTATCTGTCATAAAAGACGGCCGGGTTAGAAACCTGTGGCCTGTAAACATCTTCTTCTTCAACGGGAACCTCTACTTAGGAGCCCTGAAGCCGATAAAAGAGGGAAGCAGGTGGAAGTTTCCATTCAGGTCTTATCTCCTCCACAGCCTGAAGCTTGCCCCCTCTGAACCTGCTGGAATCAAAAAGCCACCACAACCGGAAATAGAAGAAGCAAGGAGAAACAGGATAGGCTTTTCAGACGAAAACGAGGTTCCATTTATATTCGGAGTGGAGCTCTCCCCCTTTGCAGCAAGGGAGATAAAGAGAGGTGGAAAGGTCTTCACAACCCAGTTCCACTCAATACCAGAGGAGAACACCGTTTACTTAGTCGGCTTCACCCACCCATCATTCTACAACGACTTCCTCTCAAAGGAGTTTGTCAGGGTTATCCCGCCAAACGAGGAGATAAAGAGAACTGCAAAAGAAAAAGATGTCAAGAAATTCCTTAAGGAAAACTACTCCCATCTGAACGCAGATAAGTTCTCCTACAACCTGAAAGAGAACCTTAAACGGTTTGAGGAATTTAAAAAAGGAGTTCTGCAGATACTTTCACAGAAAAAAGAAGCATTCAATCAATAACAAAAACTTCAAATTTTCAGGAAAAATTTCTTCCCGCTAATCCCTATCTTCACTATTGAACCAAATGTTCTGGAGGTTTTTGAAAAATGAATAAGGTGATCCTGAGGTTCAGGGGAAAGTATTCATTTCTCTCCAATTTCTACCCATGTAAAGTTGAGTATGAAGGGCTTGTCTATCCAAGTGTGGAAAATGCTTACCAGGCTTCAAAAACTGCTCCCCACAGAAGGAGGGAATTTCTGAATCTATCTCCATTGGAGGCAAAGAAAAAGGGAAGAAAGGTTCCTCTCCTTCAGGGTTGGGAATCAAGGAAGGTTGATGTCATGAGAGAGTTGGTCTGGAAGAAGTTTTCAGGAAATGAGGAGTTGAAGAAAAAGTTGTTGGAAACAGGTGATGCAATCCTGATTGAAGGTACAACTTGGGGAGATGAGTTCTGGGGAGTGAATCTTAAGAAAAAAGATAAGAATTCTCCCTGGGGTTATAAAGGAAAAAATGTTTTAGGTCAGATTCTGATGGAAGTAAGGGAAAAGTTAAGAAAAGAAGAAGATAAGTAAGAGTTTTTCTGGGAGGGAGGGGGATTTTAAACCAAATTATTGGAGGGAGTATGATTTCTGAAGTATTAAAAAGGGCTGTTGTTTCAGGAGATGTTTCAACAGTTAAAAAGTTAACTAAAAACGGAAGGTATACAACGGTTAAAAACTCTAACGGAAACTCTCTCCTACACATTGCTGCCCTCTGTGGAAATTACGAAGTGTCTGTTGAAATCATCAAAAACTTTCAGGAAAAAGTTTCAAATGGAAAAATTGACCGGAAAAGGCTTATGAGCGTTCTAAAAAACAGAAACGGAAAAACTCCCCTTCACCTTGCCGCTGAAAGAGGAAACGTAGCTTTCATAAAAGCTCTGAAAGAAACCGATGAGAAACTGTGGGAGCTCCTTAAAAAAATCGGCGATAATTTTGGAAATCTCCCGGTTCACACCGCTGCTGCAGAAGGGCAGGTTCAAGTCCTTGAGCTTTTCAAAGACCAGATAAACGAGAAAAACGGAGAGGGAAATACTCCACTCCACAAAGCCGTTGAGAGAAACAGAAAAGAAGCCGTTGAGTTCCTGCTCCTCTCTGGAGCCAACCCTGATATTGAAAACGAGCACGGCCTCAAACCGGTAGACCTCGCCCGTTTTTTAGGGTTTGAGGAAATCACCGATTTTTTTCTAAACCACGAAAACAATTGGTTGGAAGAGGTCCTAAAAGGGCTCGTTGAGATGGCTCCAGAAAGGGACGAACTCTGGGTTCCCTGCGGAACCTGTATTCCGAAAGAGGGAGAGATAAGAAGAACAGAGCTGATAGTTAAGAAAATCCTTGAAAAAGAGGAGTTAACACCTGAAGATTGGGAAGATATTACAGGAGCTCTCTATCACCTTCTCCTTAAATGCTCCGGCGGAGACGCTTTAAAGGAAGAAGATCCGGAAATTGAAGGAATTTTAGAACTTATAGCTCCAAAACTTGATGAAGCCGATGCAGTCCCCTCAGAACTTCCCCTTGTCTTAACCCTTCTCTTTCCTGGAAAGTTTGAAGAGCTTATGAGAGAAGACTTCAACTACCTCTACAGTGAATCGGAAGACGAGGACTTCAGAAAAGAAGCCCTGAGGATACTGAGGGAGCTCCTCATCCACGGAAAGCTGGAGCTATCAGCGGAGCTCTACAGACTCCCTGAAGAAAGAATAGAAAGACTACCCGCCGAAATCATTCTAGGAGGAGTAGAAAGGCTAAAAAGAATACAGATTTCCGGAAAGATGGAAGAGATTGAGCCCTTAAGAGAGCTAATAACAGAAGCCCTGAGGGAGCTCCTGCTCTCTGAAAAGAGAGTTCTTCTTAAGGAGAACCTTAAAAGGCTGATTCACGGGCTTGTTGAACTGCCACTGCTCTTAGAACCCTCTAAAGAGAACTTAGAGATTGGACTTCTCCTGAAAGAGCTCTTCCTCAAATACAGAGACCAGATAACCGCTTACTTTGAAAGGGAGGTTGACCCGGAGCTCCCCGAAAACGCAAGGCCGCAGCTCCTCTACGTTGTAAGGGCCCTCGTCAGGTTCTTAGAAGGGTGCGGAAAAGGGTTTGAGGAAATCTACAGCGAAATCTCGTTTATTCCTGAAAAGTACGGATTGAGTAAGGATGAGTTCAAGGAACTTTTTACCGAAACTGCCGAAAGATACATCCCGTTTGAGTAAGGAGGTAAAGATGCCCCTTGATGAATACGAGAAGTTTTTGCTCAATCAGGTAAAAAAAGAGCTTAAGAAAACGCCAAACTGGGTTTCATCAAGGGCTATAGACCTTTTAAAACAAATAACATGGAGGTTGATAACGGGCGACATAACTATAGACGACGAAGACGCAATTAAAAGGTTTGAAAAGGTTGCCCTTGAGCTGATTAAGAAACAGCAGAATAGAAACAAGTTTGTTAAACACGGCGGTTTCTGGCAGGAGGGCTATAATACCGAAGAAGGTGTAGGAGGTGCTGAAGAGTTCTTCTATGCAGTGAGGATTCCAACTGCTCAGATAACCTCTTTCCTCTCAACTGTTTACCTTCTATCACCGAAGCCAAACGAGAAGATAAAAGAGGCAATCAACAGAGGTTTCAGGTTCAACGGGATAATCTACATAAGTTACGGCTGCAGGCCGGGAATAGCAGAAGGGTGGTATTCCTCTGGAGATGAGAGGCTGAGAGACCTCTTTAGAGTCTTAACAGAAGAAACACTTGCTCCACAATACTTGGCAACGTTTTACAGGGAGGATGAGAGGTTACTTCCTCTCCTCTCTTTCATCGTAAAAACCTACCTCATCTACAAGAACAGATACCTGGTAAACAGGTTTATCAGGGAAGGGGAGCTCCCGCCGGAAATCGCACCGCTCGTAAAAAACAGAAAGCTGAGGAAGTTCATCTACGAGCTGAGAAAACAGGCCGTTCCTCTAAACGAAGACAGATGGTTTGCCCTTGAAAGACTTTACGAAGAACTGACAGAGCAGTTTAAAAAAGCCGGCTTTGACCCAGAAAAATTCAAAGAACCAGACTTTCTAAAGGAGGAGGAAAAATGGTTGGCGGAAGACTGAAAGAAACCCGTTTCCACGACGTCTACCTGCCGCTGAGGAGAGACTTAAAGGTGGTCTTCTGGGCTCCCCACGCCGCAGCACCAAAGAGGGAGTTCTACACGGGAACGATAGTGAGGGAGCTCCACAGGAGAGTAGGAACTGCCGGTATAGTTGCACAGGTTTCAAGGGTTGTTGCAGACCTTAACAGGCCGGCAGACCACACAGGAGTTGACTGCAGCTGCCCTGAAAACTACCAGAGAGAGGCCGTAGAGGAGTTCTTCAACCAGCTGAAAGGAGTTCTGAAAGAGCTCGGAGTTTTAGGAGAGGACGGAAAAGTCAGAGAGGAAACACTCCTTTTAGGAATCCACGGAGTCAAAGACGAAAAAGGCTACGGGATGATACTTGGAACGAGGCACGGAACCCTCTGCCCCGTAGAGCTGAGAGACAGAATCAAGAGGAAGTTGGAAGTTCTCCTTGAAGCCGGAGGTATAGACCTCAATCAGAACCCTATCGGCTGCGAAGTTCCCGGATATCAGGGACATCCGTTCTTAGAAGAAGTTAAAGAACGGTTTGGAGAGAAGTTAAACGTCATCCAACTGGAAATATCTAAAACCCTCAGAACTAAATACACAGACCACGTAATAACAGCCCTCTCAATGGTTGCCCTGGCCCTTTAGGGCCGGGACTTTTTAAAAGGAGGGAAAGGATGAAAACCTTTACGGTAGCTGTTTACGGAACTCTAAAGAGAGGTTTTTACAATCACAGCTTTTTAAAAAACTCTCCGTTTTTGGGAACGGGAATTTCCCACAAAAGGTTTATCCTTGGACACTACAGCTACCCGGCAGTTGTTCCGGGAGAGGAGGGAGCTCCCGTAGAAGTTGAACTCTACCGGGTAGATGAGAAAACACTCAAAAACTTAGACTACTTAGAAGGGTATCCGAGCTTTTACACAAGGTCTTTGGAGAAGTTCATACTGAACGGAGAGGAGGTTGAGGCCTTTATCTACCATCTGCCCCGTGAGAGGGAGTTTTTCATCTGGAAAAGGCCAGAGAGCAACACGCCCTACCGCTGGACCGAGAAGGGCTGGGTTCCAGTTGAATAAAATTTAAGGGAGGAGAAAATGGCAAAGAGGAAGAAAAAGGAAAGACTTGAGGAGGGAGCTCCCGCCGCAGTAAGAATAGAGGGCGGGTTCACCTACGAACAGCTTAAGGCAATAGTAAACAGCCCGCCGCCGAAAAAGGTCATAGAGATGTATGAAAAATACATAAAGCCTGCTCAGGAAGAACTTGCGGAGAACGATAGAAAAAGGATGATGAAAATATTTGGAGCGAAAAATATGGAGGAGTTAAAGGAAAAACTGGCCAGAAAGAGGGAAAAGTTAAAGATACTCTATGAGCGGGAGGAAAAGGAGGAAGAATGAGAACTTTAAATGGAGACAAAATCTACACAGAGATAGAAAAAATTGTAGGAGAAGCAGAAAAGAGCATAAAGATAGCCTCTGCGTGGCTTAAAGGTTCTCTTGTAAGAAGGCTCCTTGAGAACGTTGACCCAGAAAAAGGAATAGAGATTGAGGTTATCTTAAGAGGGTCGGAGCTCCGCGACCTTCTCATAACAGACGAGCTGGTCTTCAAAACGATAAGGGAAAAGGGAGGAAAAATCTACCTCAACAACCGTCTCCACGCAAAGTTCATAGTTGTAGACGATCAAAAGGCCGTTGTAGGCTCTGCCAACTTTACAGAGGCCGGAATGTCTGAATACTCAAAGGGAAACATAGAGGTAGCCGTCTACTACGACACGTCAGACGGAGAGGAGGTAAAAGAGCTTACAGACTACTTTGAGAGGATAAAAGAAGACCCTGGAACTGTTATCTTCTCAGACGACCTCATCGGCTTTGCTCTGAACCCTGTAAAGTCAAGCTCCTTTGAGTTTATCCTTTTAGACCCTGAAATCACAGAACAGAGCTACGTTGAGGTAAGGGACGGAGAGAGAAAAATCTTAGGAAAGATTGAGAGCATCTACTCATACGACATGGGATTCTTTGCAAACCCGTTCTCTGGAAGCGAATCTCAGGTTTTCGGGTCTTTAGACCAGTTCAAACTCCTATTCTCTGGAAGAAAAGACAACAGCTGGAAAAAGGCCGCCACCTACTCATACCTCAACGAGAACGGAGATAGGGTAAGGATAGCAGTTGCCCAGGTTGTCGGAGAGATTAACGGCCAGAAGCTCCAGACACCTCTAAAACCCTTTGACGTTGGAAACGGCGTCTATAGAGCATCAAAAGAAACACTGAGCAACGTAATGAAAAAGAACTTCTCAGGAAAAGAGATGAAAACTCCAATAGAAATTGGAAATTTAGAGGGAAACAGCAACATAACGGTTTTTATAGACCTTGAAGAAGTAATCACAAAACACATGGCAGTTCTCGGAACAACAGGTTCAGGAAAGAGCCACTTTACAAAACTCTTCATAAAAAGAACCGTTAAAACAGAAAACCCGCCGGAAGTTTTCATCTTAGACCCCCACGGCGAATACAAACAGGGACTAATAAACATGGGAGTTAACCCGAAAACTATTAAAGAAGTGGAAATTTCAGATACCCTCTTCCCCATTTACCCTGAAGAAGTTGAAGAGCTGATAAAAGAGCTGGGATACAGCCATTTAATCTCCGGCAACAGCAGAACAGCCAAGAAAAACAGAAACACAATAGCCAAGTGGGTAAAGCCCGATATATGGAGCTCCGGCTTTAAAACAGGAGACCTTAAAGGACTTCTCTCTCAGATAGAAGATGAAGATGGAAACAACCCGCTAATCTCAGACACCTACGTTACCAGAACCCTATCAGGAAAGTGGGAAAATCAGGAAGAGGTTATTAAGGGTTTGGAGGAGCTCCTTAACCCCAACGAAGAACCGAAACCCTTAATCTTCATACTAAATCTGAACAAAATAACAGACCCGCAGACAAGGGTAAACCTTGCAGGCCTATTCATGCAGGAGCTCTTCTTCAAAAACAGAGAAGATAGAAACAGAAGACTTTTAATCCTTGAGGAAGCCCACAACTTCGCCCCTGAAAAGAGCTACGGAGACGTCTCCGCAGACAAGAAGAACTTAGCCCTCAACACAGCAAGGAAAATCGCAGCAGAGGGAAGAAAGTTCAACTTAGGCCTTGTCGTAATCACCCAGAGGCCAGCCCAGGTCAGCAAATACGTTTTGGCCCAAACAAACACACAGGCAATGTTTAGAATAATCAACGTTAACGATTTACAGGCAGTAGAAACCTTTGTAGAGTTTGCCGGCAGAGACATAACCTCCCTGCTGCCAACGCTCCAGACCGGCAGTGGAGTAATCAGCGGCTTAGCAGTTCCATTCCCCGTTTTAACAGAAATTTCAGAAAATTAGTTAAAATATCTCTAATGTTGTATAAATCAGGAGGGAGTCTTGAACGAGAAAGAGAATTTCAAAAATTCTATAGAAGAAATTAAAGAAAGTACAGAAAAACTTATGGATATAGTAAATTCAGGAGAAAAGATAAGGAAAGCCGACCTCATCAAGCTCTCAGAGACATTAAAAAATCTCATCTTTACACTACAAACCTCTGATAAAATTGAACTAAACGAAATTTTCCAATCACTTGATCAACTCTTATACCTGGCAGCTCACGAGGAATTCTTTAAATCTCCTCTTGAAGCTAAAGTTTATCTGTATCCTTATCTGGCTCTATTCTATGAAGAAATAGAAAATGAGCTAAAGAAACTCATTGATAATCCAGAACCATTACTAAACCAAAACCATAGCGCTGCGTTTCGCCATTTAGCTCTAACATTTTTAGAACTGGAACTTGTAAATATCTTTAAAAATCTAATAAATCAGGCCAAAAGTATAAATAACAATCTATCACTTGAAGTTAATTTAGACATAGCTGGAGATATCTTAAGCCTTTTAAGGGATAGAACGCCTACCAACTATCAGACACTAAACTCTCTAATTTCTGGACTCAAAATAGTAATGGAAGAAATTGCCTATTATATCCTGAACTTTAAACCATCAGAAGAAATTCTGGAGAAAATGGGAGTAATTATCGTTAAAACCATACTTACTATTGAAGATATCTTAAACAACAATACCACAAATAAAGAAAATTTACTAACCATAGTTAAATCCCTTTACCCGTTAATAGTAAAACTTTATCCTAACCTCAAAAGAATCTCCAAAAATATAGATTCCTACTTTCAATCAGGTAACACTTCCACTCTTCCTGTGTTTGCAGTAGCAATCGCAAAATTACTCAAATTACTTGAAACCTTGGAATGCAAAGATCAAAATTTAATAAGCAATCTTCTAACTATCCTCAAAGACTTCAATATACCCAGAGAAAAACTCCAAAATACTCATATTACCAGTCCAGTCAACGAAAGTTTCCAGCTTCCTTCAGCAGGGATAATATTTAACACTCCATCAAAAGAAAAATTAACAGAAATAGCAGAAGACAGTGTTTTCCCAATATACATAACTGGAAAATCAGGAAACAACCCCATCACTGTGTCAGGAACATGCTTCATATACAAGCAAGTTAAAACACCACACGGCTACAAACTTTATTTTCTAACGAATCTACACAATATTCAGGCGATACACTCAATTTTAAACAGGCTTTCTGAATATTACCAGAAGGGAGACGATATAAACATAGGAATTTTCGTCAGAATAGATAATCAGAATTTTAAAGTTTCTGAAGTTTACGTTCCCGTAAAGGAAATTTACGACCAGGTCCTTTTAGGCAATATAGTATTCAGGAAATTTGACTTTGCCGTCTTCACACTATACTCTAAAAGACCTCACAAATTTTTTGGAATACGGCGAACCCCACAAATAAGGCAGGGAGAAACAGTCTACGCATTTGGTTATCCCAGCGGATTGGCTTTAAGTATGTCAGAAGGAATAATAAGTCATGTCTACAACAACATTGAAAACGAAAAAGAGGAACACCACGTATTCTTAGGAACAATTCAGCATTCAATCTTAATTAATCCCGGAAATTCCGGAGGACCCACTGTTAAGGAAAATGGAGAAGTCGTTGGAATCTCAACCTTTGGATTGACTTCAGGTGTGGGACTCAATTTCTCCATTGATATCAGCTTCGTAATAAACTGTTTACAGGATAGAAACTTATTCAGGTTATTTAAGATACAAAACTATATAGAAGAAGGAATCAGAAAAATAAAAGCCGAAAAAGCTCTCTTTTAAGGAGGAAACTAATGAGCACCCTAACTGAAATAAAAAAGACAATATTCAAAACGTTATACGATTTAACAGGAGAGGAAACACATAAAGAAATTTTCCTTAATGGATTTCTAATTCCCAGTAAGAATACGTATGAAATATGGTTCCCTTACTCCATAGAGGTTGCAAAACTCCTAAAACCCGGTATTTTCCTTGCAGTCAAAAACTTTGCAAGTATAAGTGTTACAGATACAAAAACAAAATATGAAAACCTAGAAGAACATTACTCCATCCTTGAAATCATTGATGTAGATATAGTGCATTATAAGATAAAGGAACTTTCAGAAAATCCACAGGACTTTTTAATAGAAGAAGCATTTTCAAAATTCATGGAAGAATGGTATAGACACGCCTATGAACCAGAAAAGGAAACCCTGAAAATTATAGTAAAAGCAATAAGCCATGACGAAGAACTAATCATATGCACTCCAGAAAAAGCAGTTGAGTTGGGATTAGAAAAAATTCCTGCTTTTAAAAAGACTAGTGAACTACCAATAAGTGGAGAAAAAGTTTACATAATAGAACCTCAGTATTTAGATGACTTTATAAATGGAGAAATCCCAGAGAGAGAGCTTTCATTCAAAGCAGGAAAACACAAAATTTTTCCGGATATAGATGTATATATAGACCAAGAACCTCTCTTTAACAGACATTTTGCCTTATTTGGATTCACAGGAGCAGGAAAAAGTAATCTAATAAGTACCCTCATTTATAAATCACTTATTGAAACAAAAAATAAAGATAACAACCCGACCAACATCTTTGTTTACGACATCAATAACGAATACTTAGGATTACTGATAGATGTTCTTCTACAGATAGATGGAGGAATTGTTTTCCTTGATGACCCTGGTGGAAGTCTCAGCCTCTTTCTTAGGGGAGTAGTAAATGAAAAAATTATTAAGCAAGCCTCCAAAGAACTAATAGATAGAACTACGTTTCCTAAAGCTTTACTTAAACCTGACCTAATAGAAAAGATCTACCTCTTGGCAGAATATCTTCTTTTAACAGGGAAAGTAAGAATCCTAACTCATGGCAAATTAGTAATAGAAGTTTTGAATGATCTGTATCAAACCCTGAACAAAATAAACTTTACTGGCCAAGGAAGTAAAGCTAAAAAGGAACTCTTAGTAAGATTAATTGATATATTAAGCAAATATCTTGAAGTGAATGGTTTCTTGGATTCAAGCTTTAATCCCTATATAGCTCAGAAAATATTAGAGGTTTTAACTTCATTTAAGTTATTTCTAAAGAATAGTAAAGCCTCCCTTAAGGACCCATCTTTGAACTTTATAATTGAAACACTCTTAGGTAACAAAACAAACGAAATAGAAAAACTATCCGGTTCTATTCTTCCAAAATTAGAGGAACTTATAGTTGAGTATCAGGTTTTAGCAAAAGAGATATTAAAAATGACAGGATATCTAAACGGTATAACTATTCAGGAACTCATCATGAAAAGCCATGACAATAAAGGCTCACTATTTATTTTGATAAGTGAAGATGACAATAACATTAGAGAATTTGCTTATAATTTTGGAAATACCCTCTACAAAATTCGCAAAAATGGACATATCAATAATAGTCCTCAAACAGTTTTCCTCTTTGAAGAAGCAGATCTTTTCATACCCTACACTCCCTCAGGAACAAAAGAGGAAAAGAATGCCATAGAAAAAGCAAAACAGATAGCAACCACGCTCGCAAGAAGGGGAAGAAAGTACGGACTGGGACTTGCAATAGCAACCCAAAGAGTAACGTACCTTGATACAAGCATCACTGCGCAATTAGCAACTTATTTTGTAAGTAAACTTCCTAAAAAAACTGATAGAGAAAGAGTAGCAGAAGCTTTTGGAATAGAATCCTCCATTCTGGATCAAACACTCTCTTATCTTCCTGGAGAGTGGATGGTTTTAACCCATGTGGATGCTCTCCATAGAAAAGCTGTTCCTGTTCCTATAAAGTTTGAAAATACAAACGATAGAATTGCCCAGGTAGTAAGTAATATTAACTTATTGAAGCTAAAAGAGTTAATTACCGAGCTTAAAAAAGGAAAAATCGCTTCTCAGTCTATAGAAGAAAGAACAGAAATTTTCTCTCCTATACCAGATCTAGAAGATTTAACACCAATATTTGTGGAGGAATAAATGAATTTTGACTTCAGTCCTTTAAGAAAAAGATTAGGAATCTCTGGAAGGGTATCAACGAGTCAAAACTCACAAACCTCACTGGATAACACTGAAAGAAATACAGATGCAATTAAAGAAAATCTAAAGGATAAAATCAGACAATTAACATGTTCATACATAAACTCTAAGAGATATGCACAACTAAGAGATATACGAGAATACATAATAAAAACTCTAAAAGAAGACTTTCCGCAAATAGAAAAGTATCAATGGATAGATGAAAGTATAAAACAAACATGCATTAATTATTGCAGTCGTAAATATAACACTACATATCAGGTAGTTAACAAATATAACTGTTTATTTGCTGTCAATAACAATCGAATTACAGACGATTCAATACTTGAACTGTATGAACCATCTAAACACGGTTATTGGGATATAGACGAAACAACAGGAAAACCATACTTAAAGAAACCTCCTGTCAAAAGAGAATACTTAAAGTGGCTGGTACATCTGTATTCAAACAAATGGCACGAATCAAAAGAGTCATTACGGGAAACGATTAACAACTTAAAAGAAGATATAATGTCCTATATAGAAAATTCCCAATTTAACAAAGATAGCTACCGTAAACTTACCAGTAATATACCTTATTTTTCAGTAAGAATAATCAGTCCTAATATCTCTAGATTATTCAAAGAAAACTCATTAAAAGAAATTGTCAATACAGTAATCAACACTAATAAAAACAACTATGAAATCAGTATCAGAAACTTTACATCACAAGTAAGAAGACTGCAGAGGGAAGGCTACGGCAATATCAATTCTTTTATTACTTTAATAGCACATGTTATTAATCCTGAATTTTATATTCCAATATCTGATGATATAGGTACAGTTGTAGTTAAAAAGTGGTGGAAAGAAATTACAGAAGAAGTTAACCCAAACTACAGCGGAAATAAAGAAAGATGCGTTGGTCAGGATTCCAGAAACCTCCAGTGTTTAGAACAGTTTCTTATAGAACTCAACAAACTAAGAATAGATTTAGGTATAGAATCTATGATGGAAATTGCATTCTTATTAAATTCAAGGAAAAAAGACGAAAATGATTGTTCAGAAAGGAGAAGACTCAGTTCTAACAATGTTAACTTTGAAGCTTTCACTGAAAACCAGGAAATAACAACAGAAATCTCTATTTCTGAAAACTCTTTAACATTTCCCTGTAATACAATTTTTTATGGTCCTCCGGGAACGGGAAAAACTTACAGTGTAAGAAAAAGAGCAGTTGAAATAATAAAAAAAGGTGAAGTTAAAGATGTAACCAGTGAGTTTAGAAAACTTCTTTTCACATCTCCAAAAGATAAGAACTGGAAAATAGCATTTGTAACATTTCACCCTTCTACTTCTTACGAAACATTTATGGAAGGAATTTGGGCTGAAACAGATGAAGAAGGCAACATACACTACGAAGTAAAAGATGGCATATTTAAGATAGCAACTTATCATGCTTTATGGTATGCGTTAGACAAAGAAATTAGGAAAAATGGATTTACAGACTACAGAGATCTCAAACGGACAGTACAAAAGTACCTGAATAAACACTTCAGAGGAGAGAGCTATTTCAATTTCAACGAAGCTGAAAATGTAGTACTTATAATAGATGAGATAAATAGAGGAAATATTCCATCTATTTTCGGAGAACTAATAACCCTCATTGAAGAAACAAAACGGTTAGGCTCAGAGGAGGAGATGAGCTTAATCTTGCCATATTCACGCGAAATTTTTAGTGTTCCCAAAAACCTTTATATTATCGGAACAATGAATACTGCAGACAGAAGTATTGTCTTGCTTGACGCTGCTTTAAGAAGAAGGTTTAATTTTGAAGAATTTCTGCCTGATACATCTTTGTTATATGATATTCGGGTTGGAAACTTAAATATAGGGAAATTCCTGGAGAAATTAAATAAGAAAATAAAAGAGAGGAAGGGTAAAGATTTCACAATTGGACATGCATACTTTTTACCTTTAAAGAGAACTCCTCAAAATATGAAGTTAGAGGAATTGATTACTATTTTAGCCAATAAAGTTTTACCTCTTTTACAGGAGTACTTTTACGATGACTGGAGTTCATTGATAGAGATATTAGGAGGAAATGAAGAAATTGAAAACTATATTATTGATGAATATGGAGAAATTAAATTCCTTGATATGAAAGAAAACAAAGAAAGAGTTCTCAGTATTCTTGAAAGATTTACTTCCGATACTGCAAATCCACAATCCAACCCAAACAAGGAACAAAATGAAACATCTCGTAGTCTATGAGTATAGCTCTATAAAGAGAGATGTATTCACTAATGAGGAAATTAGGGAGTTAAAACTCTTAAATAGAAAAGCTAAACTTAATTTAAGAATTGATGATAAGAGAATAAGATTCAGTCAGTATGTCGGCCTTATTCTCTTATCTAGCGGTAAAACTATAGAAATTTTACCTAAAATTTATAGTAATTATAACAGGGAATTAAAACAAAGAGAAATTTTAAATGCAAGAAAACTGCTAACTATACTATTTTATGATCTATTAGACTTAACTAAACAACCACTAGCAGGAGGAAGTATCTACTCTAAAAACTTAGACTTCAATATACCGTTTCTTGAAATAGTAATTCTTCTGACTTTAATTTATATAGAAAAGAAGATTATCCAACCGGGAATCTACAAAAGCTACGCGAGAGAAACGCTCATTTCAAAAAGTATGAACGGGAAAATTTTACTATCAAAAACACTACTGAAATTTCCCTTCCAAAAAACTAAATTTGTAATAGAAAAGGAGACACTTACTGAAAATGTTCTTATTAATCAAATTTTAATAGGACTTACAGAATTCGTAGCTTCAAGGTTTAGAAATTCAAAGATAAAAAATCTTGCCAGTAAGATTTCTCTTTATCTTAAAAATTTAGGAGTCACTCCTCCTAAAAGCATGGTTGAAGCTTTAAAACAAGTTCATATTGATAGAATGAATAACCATTATCAGCCGGCTATTCAGCTATCAAGGTTACTTTTCCTTAATAAAAGTCTTACTAGCTCTGAAGGAACATCTTTCGTCTTTCTTTACGATATGAATAAACTCTTTGAATCATTTGTAGCTAAATCTTCCCCAGAGTTTATAGCTCAGAGTACTGAAAGTATAGACACAGATTTCATTCTTAAACCAGATATTTTGTGGCCTATAGGAGGAAGAAAATACATAGTTATAGATACAAAATGGAAATATCCTTCTAATACTTCCTCAGAATCGGGTGGAGTGTATCAATCAGACAGATTTCAGGTTATCACCTACATGTATGTTTTAACAGAAAGGAAAAACATCCAAATTCCGATAGGAGTTCTGTTATATCCAGAGCTCCCAGGTGAAAAAAAAGTCTGGAATATATCAGATAGTAAAAAACTGGTAGCTTTAGGATTGGGACTTAAAACTCTAATTGAAGACGAAAAAATCAGGAATATGGAAAACCTTGATATTCAAGTCCTACACTTAAAAAGAAGAATATTTAAAAAATTAAAAACAGAGATATTGAAAACTTTTAATATAAGAGGAATTAAACAATAGAAAGAAGAAGAAAAATAAATATTTTAAACAAAAGTAAAGCCCTATTCAAAAAAGTTAAACATATCTTAAAACAAGAAATCTTGTCCCCTTATTGATACAATACAGAGATGGAAAATGGATTCTTCATTACGTAATTCCTGATACGGCAAGGAACAAGTACTGATTATATTTCTGTACTTGGTAGTTTTCTTAAGCCTTATACAATAACAAATTCAAGACTTGAAAGGTTAATTAGAAAGTATTTCACTTCAAGCTATGAGTTTCTATCTGAATTAGCATACTCTTATATTAATAAAGAAATTACAAATGGTGCAAAATTGGGAGATAAAAATGTTTCAATTAATAAGCTCAATAAAAACGATATTAATGAAGTTGAACTTGCAGATGGAACTAAATTTAAATCATCAAGATTTTTAGTTAACTTAGATGAAAATAGAATTAAGCTTGAAACAATTAGAAGATTAAAAGACAGAACATGAATTAGGTAAAATTTGGAAACAAAAGTAACTCATGACAGATTTGGCAGAAGGGAACTTAATATAGATAAGATTGAATGCTATGACACCGATTCAATAAGTATACTTACTGCTTTGATGCAATTTAAGTATAGAGCAATAAGACCAAAAAAACTGATATAGCTGATGATAAAAACCGCATTGTAAACCCTGGCTTTCTCTTAATAGAAAAATTTGTTCAACATATAAAACAATTAAATCTGAAACATTTAGAGCTTCATTCAAATGATTGGACTAGAAATATAAGATACATAGCTTACAGCTTGTAAATTAATACTTAAAAGAATGCAGTGACTTTTACATTTTATTAATGAAACAGTATTGAGGGTTCAATGAAAGGAAAGAAAACGGAATCCAGGCCGGGGAACTCCCCGAACCTGCAAAGAAAGAAGTAATCCTTTAAGATATTATCAGTTCTTGGATACCAGGGATTTTAGAACTTCTAAAACTCTGCCAATAGCAATTTCCTGTCTCTCTCCGGTTTTCCTCTCTTTCAGCTCAACAAGGCCGTCTTTAACGCCTTTGCCGACGATTATCTGGTACGGAATTCCTATGAGGTCTGCGTCTTTGAACTTAAAACCCGGGCGGGCGTTTCTGTCGTCTATCAGAACGTCAAAGCCGGCCTCTTTCAGTTCTTCATAAATCTTTTCCGCAACCTCTCTGATTTCATCGTTCTTAACGTTTACGGGGATAACGATAACCTCAAAGGGAGCTATCTCAACAGGCCAGATTATTCCGTTTTCGTCGTGGTTCTGCTCAACTGCTGCGGCCATAACCCTTGTTACGCCTATCCCGTAGCAGCCCATTATCATAGGCTTTTCCTGGCCGTTCTCGTCAACAAAGAGAGCTCCCATCGCCTCGCTGTATTTCGTCCCGAGCTTGAAGATGTGCCCAACCTCTATGCCTCTTTTCTCAACGAGGGGAGCTCCACACTTCGGGCACGGGTCTCCACCCCTTACCTCTGCAACGTCTATAAACTCCTTAACTTCAAAGTCTCTTCCCCAGTTGACGTTCTTCAGGTGGTAGTCCTTCTCCCCAGCTCCGGCTACAAAGTTAACCATTGGGATAACGGAGTAATCGGCGTAAACGGGAATCTTCAGGCCGATTGGAGAGAGGAAACCTTTTGGCTGGCCAGTGAACCTCTCTATCTCCTCGTCCGTTGCAAGGCGAACCTCTTTACCCCTAAAAACCTGCTTCAGCTTTGTCTCCTCAACTTCCCTGTCTCCCCTTACGGCAACTGCAACAGGCTGGCCGTCAACTATGTAGACGAGGAGCTTTAGAATGTTTTCAGGCGGAATTCCCAGGAACTCTGAAACTTCCTCTATTCTCTTAACGTTTGGAGTATGAACCTTCTCAACAGGCTTAAAGAGCTCCTCTCTATTCTCAGGAACAGAAGGTTTCGGTTGTTCTGCCTTCTCTGTGCTTGCTGCGTATCCGCACTTCTCGCAGTAAACCAGCTTTCCCTCTCCCGTATCTGCAATAACCATAAACTCGTGGGAGAACTTTCCGCCAATTTCTCCGGTGTCTGCCTCAACAGCCTTAAACTCAAGCCCCATTCTCCTGAAAATCCGGGAGTAGGTCTCATACATGTTCCAGTATTCCCTCTCTGCGTCCTCGTCTGTTGCATGGAAGGAGTAGGCGTCCTTCATTATGAACTCTCTGGCCCTCATAAGGCCGAACCTTGGCCTTATCTCGTCTCTGAACTTCCTGCCTATCTGATAGAGGTTCAGCGGAAGGTCTTTGTAGGAGCGGATCTCTTTCCTTACAAGGTCTGTTATCACCTCTTCGGCCGTTGGAGCTAAAGAGTAGTCCCTCTCGTGGCGGTCTTTGAACTTAATCATCTCTTTTCCGTAAACGTCCCACCTTCCGCTCTCAAGCCAGAGCTCCGCCGGGTGCATAATGGGGAGGATTACTTCTTGAGCTCCGGCCCTATCCATCTCTTCCCTGATAATCCTTTCAATCTTTCTTATAACAAGGGCTCCTAACGGTAGAATATCGTAAAGTCCAGAGGCAACTTTCCTTATAAATCCAGCTCTTATTAAGAGCTTGTGGCTGGGAATTTCCGCATCTGCAGGGCTCTCCTTCTTCGTAGGTATAAATGCCCTTGAAAACCTCATGGCTCCTCCAAAATTTTGACTTTGCGGAAAATTAAGTTAACCGGTGAGTCATGAGAATTCTACACGTTGACACAGAAAAGGGATGGCGGGGAGGAGAGCAGCAGCTCCTCTACCTGGTTAAGGGCCTGAAAAAGAAGGGATTTAAACAGGCAGTGGCCTGCAGAACCGGAGACGAGCTTGAAAAGAGGTGCAGAGAAGAAAGAATAGAGGTTATCCCTCTCAAAGGGAATCAGTCTTCAGACTGCCTCAGAATAGCCGCCGTTGGAAAGAATTTTGACATCATCCACGCCCACTCTGCAAAGGCACATACAATTTCAGCACTTTCAAAAAGGTTCCACAGGAAACCGGTTGTTTACACGAGGAGAGTTGACTACCTGCCGAAGAAAAACCCAATTACAAAACTCAAATACAGGCTTACAGACAGGGTTGTTGCAATCTCTGAGGCTGTCAGGGAGATCTTAGAGAGGGAGCTCCCCTTTTTGAATGGAAAAGTTTCGGTAATCCATTCCGCCGTGGACGTTGAAGAGATAAACAGAGGGCTTAACCTGAAAAAAGTTAGAGAAATTAAGGAAGAGCTCGGAGGAAAACCTCTAATTGGAACACTTGCGGCCTTAACAGAACAGAAAGACATTCCAAACTTTATAAGTGCGGCAGAGATTGTTTTAAAAGCATTCCCATCTGCAAAGTTTGTAGTTTTTGGAGAGGGAAAGTTAAGGAAACACTTAGAGAAGCTGACTGAGAAAAGGGGATTAAAAGGGAAGTTCATTCTCTATGGATTCGTTAAAGACGTTCCTAACTACACAAAGGCTTTAGACCTGTTCGTTCTACCCTCAAGGAACGAGGGACTGGGGAGCTCCCTTCTCATAGCAATGGCCTTAAAAATTCCGGTAGTTGCAACTGCCGCTGGGGGAACGGTAGAGGCTGTAAAGGACGGAGAGACGGGAATTTTAGTTCCCCCGGAAAATCCAAAAGCCCTGTCTGAGGGAATTCTGAAGCTCGTAAAGGATAAAGAGCTGAGAGAGAGGTTAACGGAAAACGCTTTCTCCCTTATTCTTAAGAAGTTTTCAGTCTCTTCAATGGTAGACTCTTACGTAGAGCTCTACCGGGAGGTAAAGGGTGGCTGAAGCTTTTAAGGCCTTTTTGGGGGAGATAAAGAAGAGGGTAAAGCCGGGGCTCTATAAAAACCTTTTTAAAGACCTGAAGCTGATAGAGCTCTCCGGCGAAAGTCTGAAACTCAAAACCAGAGATAAAGTTGTCAAGAGCCTTCTTGAGAAGCAGTATCTGAAACTCCTTGAAGAGGCAGCAGAGAAGACCTTTAAGAAGAAGCTGAAGGTGGAGCTCCTCTCTCCCGAAGAGGCAGAAACTCCCAAACAGCCAGACCTTTTCCAGCTGTTAGAGAAGAAAAAGAGAGAACTTCCTCAGGAAACTCCTAAAATAAACTCAAACCTCAACCCAAAATACACTTTTGAGAACTTCGTTGTGGGATCAAGCAACCAGTTTGCCCACGCCGCCGCCCTTGCCGTTGCAGAAAACCCCGGTAAGGCTTACAACCCTTTATTTATCTACGGTGGAGTAGGCCTTGGAAAGACCCACCTGATGCAGGCAATAGGAAACTACATTCTGAAAAAAGATCCCACGAAGAAAATCGTTTACACAACAACGGAAACATTCATGAACCAGCTGATAGAGGCGTTAAAGTCAGACAACATCCACAAGTTCAGAGAGCAGTACAGAAGCGTTGACGTCCTCCTGATAGACGACATCCAGTTTATAGGTGGAAAAGAGAGAACACAGATTGAGTTCTTCCACACCTTCAACGCCCTCTACGATGCAGGAAAGCAGGTTGTTCTAACAAGTGATAGACCCCCAAAAGACATACCAACCCTCACAGAGAGGCTCAGGAGCCGCTTTGAGTGGGGACTCATAGCAGACATCCAGCCTCCGGATTTTGAAACGAGGGTTGCAATTTTGAAGAGAAAGGCGGAAGAGGAAGGAATAGAAGTAAGCGACAAGGTCATAAAGCTCCTTGCAACGATGATAAAGTCAAACATAAGGCAGCTTGAGGGAGCTCTCGTAAAATTGAAGGCGAAGGCAACATTAGAGGGCAGACCTATAAACGAAAAACTGGTGAAAGAGCTCTTCCTTCCTGAAAACGACAGGGAGAGAAAAGAGAGGAAGATTAAAGAAATTTCGCTGAAAATCATAAAAGAGATGGTTGGAAAGGAGTTTGAAGTAAGCGTGGAGCTCTTAGACAGCCCCAGCCGTAAGAAACAGGTAGCCCTTGCAAGACAGGTAGCAATGTTTATGGCCAAGAAGGTGGGAAACTACCCCTACACACAGATAGCAGCCGCCTTTAAGAGGGACGACCACACAACGGTCATCCACGCTGTAAGGAAGGTTGAGGAGCTCCTCAAAGAGGATGAGGAGCTGAAGAATAGGTTAGACAGGTTAGAGCTTGAAATAAAGGAAGCGGTAGATAGGTCAACCCGAGTTATCCACACCGGTGTGGATAACTATGTGGATAATTATGTGGATAACTAAAAAGGTGTGGATAACTCATGAGGAAAATGTGAAGTTATCCACAGGAAAAAGTTATCCACACCAGTTATCCACAGGAAAATCGGCAAGTTATCCACACTATGTGGATAACTTTTGTGGCTTAAGCCAAAGAGAGGCAAGAATTTTTATCTTAAGTGCACAAAAAAAGTGCACTCTTATTATTACTATGATATATGTAGTAATCACTGTATATATACTCTATATAGGGAGGAATAAGAATGAAAATTAGGGTCAGCAAACTGAAAGCTCGGGATGCAGTCAAACTGGCCTCATCTGCCGCCGATAAGAGGGGAACGATTCCCATTCTCTCTAACATCCTCTTTGAGGCTGAGGACAACACCTTAAGGCTGACCGCTACAAACCTTGAAATAGGGGTTTCAACAGTTATAGACTGTGAAGTTGAGGAGGGAGGAAAGGTAACAGTTAACGCAAACAAGGCTGCAAAGCTCTTTTCATCCCTCACAGGAGATGAGATAGACATTGAGACTTCAGATTCTAAGCTCACTGTAAAGTCTGCCAACTCAAGATTTTCACTTGCTACCCTTCCACCTGACGAGTTCCCAGAGATAGAGCTCCCCTCTTCTTACCCAATTACCCTTCCCTCAGAGGAGATAGACAGGGCAATTAAGAAGGTTTCCTACGCAGCCAGTAGAGATGAAGCCAGATACGTTTTAACCGGAGTTCTTCTCCGCTCCCTCGGAGACCGTCTCCACGCAGTTGCCACTGACGGCCACAGATTGGCCCTCTACGAGGTTTTAATCCCGTCTGAAGGGTTCAGTGCTATCATTCCGAAAAAATCCCTCAGCGAGCTTAAGAAGGTCCTCAGAGAGGGTGAGGAGGTCTCCGTTGCGGAGCAGGGTAACAAGCTCTACTTCAGCAGTGGAGATACGGTTATGTGGACATCCCTCATAGAGGGTGAGTATCCAGACTATACGGCGGTTATTCCTGAGGACAACCCTGTTGCGATGTCTGCCGATAGGGAGGAGCTCCTATCAGCTCTGAAAGAGGTTTCAATCATCTTTGACAAAGACGAAGTTATGGCTGTTCGGTTTAACCTTGAAGATGGCAGGCTCACGCTTCAGGCGAGTAACGTTGAAGGGGAATCTCCTGAAGAGGCAGAAGTAACAATTCCCGTTGACTATTCAGGGGAGCCCTTTTCCATCAACTTCAACATTATCCACATGATTGAGTCTATCAGCTCCTTTGACGGAGAAACCATCACAATGAAGTTCGGTGAAGAGCTGACGCCCGTTCTCATAGCCAGTGAAGATGAACCTCAGCTCAAAAACGTTGTGATGCCGATGAAGGTCTGATGGGCAGGGTAAAGACAGTTCCCAACTTCCTCACCCTTTTAAGAATTCTCCTTTTGCCGTTCATCGTCGTTTTCATAGTTAAGGGCCATTTCCTTCTGGCCATGTTGCTTTTCATAGTTTCGGCCGTTACAGACTTTTTAGACGGCTACATAGCCAGAAAACAGAAGTCTGTAACCAGTTTGGGAATTCTATTAGACCCGGTTGCAGATAAGCTCCTTACCTCCTCAACACTTATCTCTCTTGCCTACGTAAAACTGTGCGATCCTTACTCGGTTATAACCATAGTTGGGCGGGAAGAGGCAGTTACGGGAATGAGGGCCATTGCGGCTTCCCGGGGGCTTGTTATTCCGGCCTCTAAAGGAGGGAAGCTGAAAACTGTTCTTATAATGGCTTCCGTTGTTCTGCTTCTTTCCGGGTTTAAGAGTCTTGGGGAGCTCCTCCTGATACTTTCTGCCCTTGTTGCCCTATATACAGGCTTTGACTATTTCGCAAAGTTCCTGAAAGAACTTAAGGAGCAGTAGTATGAACATAAACCTGATTCTACTGACAACGGTTCTTCCTTTTCTTTTCGGTTCAATTCCCTTCGGTTACGTTGTTGGAAAGCTGAAAGGGGTTGACGTTCGGCAGCATGGAAGCGGAAATATAGGGGCTACGAACGTTTCAAGGGTTCTTGGGAAAAAGTACGGGGCTCTGGTTCTTCTTTTAGATGCGCTGAAGGGAGCTCTCCCCGTTTTAACAGTTAAACTTTTAGGTCTGCCCGAAGAGTATCAGGTTCTTTCAGGCCTCTTTGCCGTTCTTGGCCACTGTTTTTCACCCTTTCTTAAGTTTAGAGGCGGAAAAGGAGTTGCTACAGGCCTTGGTGCATTCATCGTAATTTCACCTAAGGTAACACTTCTTGCCTTTATTATCTTTCTTACAGTTTTTCTTCTTACCCGTTACGTCTCACTCTCCTCAATAACTGCAGCCCTTTCATACCCTCTCCTCTACAGGTTATTTGAGAAGCCCTCGGAGCTCTCATTCATACTGGTTTCCCTGACAGCTCTTGTTATAGTTGGTAAACACCACTCAAACATAAGAAGGCTTTTAAAGGGAGAGGAGAAGAAATACAGGTAGAGGTTAGAAATGGAGCTTAAGAGCTACCTGAAAGAGAGGAAAGAACTGATAGACAGGGAGATCCTGAAATTCCTTCCGCCGGAGCCTGAATTTGGAAAGAAACTCTACGAGGCGGTTAGATACTCTTTAACCGTTGGAGGTAAAAGGTTAAGACCAATACTCTGTATGGCCGGTTGTGAAATAGTTGGGGGGAAGATAGAAGATGCCCTTACTCCCGCCTGCGCCATAGAGATGATACACACCTATTCACTCATCCACGACGATCTTCCTGCAATGGACAACGACACATTAAGGCGTGGCCACCCTACAACCTGGGTCAAGTTCGGCGAGGCAACCGCAATTCTGGCAGGAGACGCACTTCTAAACAGGGCTTTTGAGGTTCTATCCGACTGGGAGTTTGATTGTGAGAGGAAGGTTCGGATTATCTCTGAAATAGCTAAGGCTTCCGGAATGTTAGGAATGGTTTTAGGTCAGCAGTGCGATTTAGATGCAGAGGGAAGGAGCGACGTTACTTTAGAGGAGCTCCTCTTTATCCACAGACACAAAACGGGAAGGCTAATAACGGCTTCCGTTGTTTCAGGTGGAATTACAGGTGGAGGAAGTGAGGAGGAGGTTGAGGCCTTAAGGAGGTATGGAGACCACATAGGTCTTGCCTTTCAGATAATTGATGACGTTTTAGACGTTGTTGGAGACCAGGAAAAGCTCGGAAAGAACGTCGGTTCAGACATTGAAAAGGGAAAGGTTACCTTTGTCACAATCTTCGGCGTAGATGGGGCAAAGATAAAGGCTGAAGAGGAAGTGGAGAAAGCCATTGATTCCCTTAAAATTTTCCCGGAAGATAAGAGAGAGCCTTTAGAGGCCATAGCCCGTTTTATCGTTGAGAGGGAGTATTAAATTAAGTTTATTAAGGAGTTTAAGAAAAGCCGGAGGGAAACTTTTTGATTTTAGATAGAGTAAACACACCCGAAGACGTTAAGAAGCTCTCTGAGGAGGAACTTAAGCAGTTAGCTGAGGAGCTCCGCCAGTTCATCATTTCGGTAGTTGAGAAGACAGGAGGCCACCTTGCCTCATCTTTAGGTGTTGTTGAGCTTACCTTAGCCCTTCTAAAGGTTTTCAGCCCGCCGAAGGATGAGATAGTGTGGGATGTTGGCCACCAGTCCTACCCTTACAAAATCCTTACAGGGAGAAAGGAGAAATTCCACACGTTAAGGCAGTTCGGAGGAATCTCAGGTTTTCCGTCAATAAAGGAGAGCCCATACGACGCCTTTGGAACGGGCCACAGCTCAACATCAATCTCTGCAGCCCTCGGCATAAAGGTTGGAAAGAGGCTAAAGGGAGAGGATGGGCACGTAATAGCAGTTATTGGAGACGGAGCTCTCACGGCAGGAGAGGCCTACGAGGGGCTCAACAACGCCGGCCAGCTGAAGGAAGACCTGATAGTAATCCTTAACGATAACGAAATGTCCATCTCAAAGAACATTGGGGCCATCTCAAACTACCTGACAAAGCTAACAACGGGAGAGAACCTGAGGAAGGCAAAGGAGAGGTTAGAAGAAGTAACAAAGAGGATATTTGGAGAGAGAGTTTACAAAGGTTTAAAACGGGTTGAAGACCTGATAGTTAAAGGCCTCTTTCCACCGGGAATGCTCTTTGAGGAGCTTGGCTTCCGCTACGTTGGACCTATTGACGGCCACGACATTCCAACTCTTATAACAACACTTCAAAATGTCTCAAAGATGAAAGGGCCAACGCTGGTTCACGTTCTAACCAAAAAGGGGAAAGGCTACAAACCGGCAGAGGAGAGGCCCGACAAATTCCACGGTGTTTCTCCTAAAAAGGCAAAAACTGAAGAGAAAAAAGTTCCAACCTATACTGAAATCTTCTCAAAAACGTTAATAGAGATAGCTGAAAAAGATGAAAGGGTTATCGGAATAACGGCTGCAATGCCCTCTGGAACCGGCCTTGATAAGTTCAAAGAGAGGTTTCCGGAGAGATACTTTGACGTTGGAATTGCAGAACAGCATGCAGTTACCTTTGCAGCAGGCCTTGCAAAAAAGGGTTTAAAGCCCGTTGTTGCAATCTACTCAACATTCCTTCAGAGAGCTTACGATCAGATAATCCACGACGTAGCCCTGCAGGAGCTCCCCGTAGTCTTCGCCATAGACAGGGCAGGCCTTGTTGGAGAGGACGGTGCAACCCACCACGGCCTCTTTGACCTCTCCTACCTCAGAGTTATTCCCAACATGGTAGTTGCAGCTCCTAAAGATGAGGAGGAGCTCCGCCATCTTCTTTATACAGCTGTAAAGTCCAATAAACCCTTTGCAGTTCGCTACCCCCGGGGTAAAGGATACGGAGTTCCGATAAGGGAGCCCTTAAAAGAGATACCCATAGGAAGCTGGGAAATTTTAAAAGAGGGAAAAGACGCTGTAATCCTCGCAGCAGGCTGGCCGGTTCACCAGGCATTAAAGGCCGCCGAGGAGCTTGAAAAAGAGGGAATAAGCGTTTCAGTTGTTAACGCCCGGTTTGTTAAGCCGATAGATGAGGAGCTCCTCAAAAAACTTGCTCAGAAATTCAAAATAATTTTTACCGTTGAAGAGAACACAGTTAAAGGCGGTTTCGGTTCAGCAGTCAACGAGTTTCTATCCTCTTGGTATGACGGAAAAGTTATAAACATCGGAATTCCAGATAAGTTTATAGAACATGGTAGACAGGAAGAACTGAGAAAATTGATTGGATTAGATAGAGACAGCATATTAAAGCTTCTTAAGGAAAGAATTTCATCTGTTAAAACAAATTTATTCTAACCTGACTCTTGGTTTTTACACATTCTATAAAAGATGAATTTGCTAAGCAGATTAGAAAATTCCTGGTGTAGTCCTGAGGAGAAAATTTCAGGTACATCTACTTCTTCTTTATGATACTTTGAGTCAATTTTAGGAATAGGTTCTTCTGACGATATTTTGTAGATTGAAGATGAGCTTGGTATATCATTTTTGTGTAAGCTTGTTTTAACATCAATAAATACCCGTTTTTGTATTCTTAGTGATTTAGAAACAAGCAAAAGATTCTTATCAGGTTTTGCTTTTTCTATTCTGTTAGTATTTATACTGAGAAAATAATAAGTATTATTTATAATTTTCCCGAAATAAAATTTGGAAGGATAAGTGTGGAATATTGCCCATGGACCTTTAATTTTAAGAAAGTAATGTAAATTTCTTGTTAAATTTTTTATAAACTTTCTTGTTAATGGAATAAAAGAGTTATCTATAAGTTTTCCAATAAGTTTTATTTTACCTTCTAAAATATGTAATTCATCAGCTCTGTCTTCTACTGGGAAAAGTTCATCTCCAAAAATTACGACTTCGTGAGGAAGTTTGTTTAGAATTTCCCTTCCCCCAAAAAGAAATCTCTTTCCACTTTTAAGTGTTATTAAAACGCCCTGTAATTGTTCAAGTTTAAAAGATAAAAGATTATCAATATCATCAGTAAAATTAATCGTAACTAGCTGTGTTTGAGAAGGATCTATTTCTTTAAGAAGATAATCAATTGAGAATTCTATCCTATAATAGTTTCCAATATTGGCAAGAATTAAATTCCTCTTTCTGAAATTGAGTTTTGTTATTACACAATTATTCCGGTAAATAAGAACAGATTTTCCTACTTCAAAAGGATAAAGATAAGTAGTAAGAACAGCCTTTATCGGGATTAAGTCGTAATTCCCATCATCTATGGCGAATCTTTGAGAACAACCAAATAGCCATACCTTCAGTTTTCGCTACCTTTGAGAGCTATTAAAACTTTTTCAGGCTACGTAGTAGCCAGTCCCGTTTCAATTCCTCATAGGTGCGCTTAAAACGCTCAAAGGAAAACAGCAATCCTGCGTAAAGATATAGTGTTTCAATTCCTTATAGGTACGCTTAAAACCCCACCTCTCAAGCCATATTCAAATGTCAAGGAACTCAACACTTAATTAAGTGTTAGCAAATTTTGATATGGCTGTCAAATGTCTCGGAGAGTGTTTGAAAATTGCCAAAGCAAATAAAAAAGCCTATCCTCTCCGGTATGAAAGCAAAAAAGCTTAATTTCAACAAAATCCTCAAACTCACCAAACGCTACATGCACCGGAGAGGACAGGCTCTAATTGAATATTTATATCCCTTCAAAACCAAAAGGGGAAGACCCAAGAAATACCCTGATGAGATAATCCTTACCCTTCTTTTCCTCCAGGTGGCCTGGAAACTATCATTCAGAGAACTTGAATTCATGTCAGTCCAGGTATTCGGAAGAGAAACCTCCCCGGACTTCTCAACTTACTACTACAGGCTCAAAAAACTTCCACCTTACCTTCTCATTGACTTTCTCAACTTCATCTCAAGGAGACTTTTAGGCAAGTATCACAAGGAAGTGAAGTTTTTAGTGATTGATGGAACTGGGTTTAAGTATGATGAGCTTTACCCCCTTAAGGTTTTAAGAGGAACTGAGATAAAGAAGGTCAAAAGCCACGTTAAGGCAGTGGTTTTGAGCATTCATCTTGAAAACGGTAAGCGGTTTGTTCTGACTGTCCTACTGGGGCAGAGTTACGCTTATGAGGTTAAGAGCGGTGAAGAGATAGTCCGCTGGCTCGGCAGCAGAGGATTCACCCTGAATGTGTTAAGGGGAAAGCCGATTTTAGGAAATAAAGCTTATGACAGCGTTAGGTTTATTGAGCTTGTTAAAAGTGTTGGGCTTAGGCCTTACATCAAGGTTAAGGAGAATTTCAGGAACAGTATAAGGTCTGAGGTTAGGTTAAGAGCAAAGAGGCTTATTGAGTCCAACAAGCTCTATCGCTTCAGAGGGCTTATAGAGGGAATATTTGGGGAGATTAAGAATGATGTTGGTAGTTATGAGAGGACTAAGAACTTTCACATTGCTCAGCTGTTTGTTTTAGCGAAGTTCTGCCTATTCAATATCTGGGTTCTTCCTTTAGTCTTCTGGATTTTTCAAACAGCCTCAATGTCTCGGATCTTACTTTAGAGTTTTATATAACTCTAATAAAGATAGGGTTAGACCTTCAAATTCAATGGTTTGAGCTTTGCTTGTTTGAAATGTGATATGCGACTTTAAATTTTCTTAAAAAATTTTTGTTAATTTGAGGATTTTAAGTTAGACAAATAAAAAAAGCCTGGCACCGCCCTACTTTCCCACCCGCTCCCGCGGGCAGTATCATCGGCGCTGGCGGGCTTAACTTCCGAGTTCGGAATGGGATCGGGTGTTTCCCCGCCGCTATGGGCACC
>JALTBO010000043.1 GCA_027075275.1 Desulfurobacteriaceae bacterium | reverse complement strand
TGCTGCCAATTGGTGGAGCTCCCCCTCTCCCAGGGGCTCTCCATAAAGGGTGTTAAGTCCTTTTAAAGTTGCTGCTGCGTTGGAGCTCCCTCCCCCAAGCCCTGCACCAACGGGAATTACTTTCCTCAGCGTTATCTTTACGTGGGGCTTTATCCCCGTTGTCTCTCTAAAGAGCTCTTTCGCCCTAACTATCAGGTTGCTCTTTCCAAGTGGCAGGGGCTGGTTTCCCTCTATCTCAAGCTCAAAACGATCCGACGGCAGGAACGTAAGGGTATCAAAGAGGTTTACTGTGTGCATAACAGTTATCAGTTCATGATAACCGTCAGGCCTTTTTCCCTTAATCCATAGAGATAAATTTACTTTAGCGGGGGATGGCAGTATTAGTTTCATAGCTCTTAAATTATACTTCTGTTTGACTTCTATCCTGGAGAGAGCTATTGAGAGACGTTGTTTTTTTCCTCCACAGAGTTTACCCGGAGGGTGGTAAAGACGACATATCCCTGAAAAACTTTGTGAGAGCCTTAAAACTGATTAAAACTAGGTTTAAGGTAGTTCCTCTGCATGCCCTTTTGGAGGAGAAAGACACTGTTCCAAGGGCTGCAATAACCTTTGACGACGGCTATGCCGATAACTTTGTCTATGCGTATCCGGTTCTGAAGGAGATGGGGGTTCCCGCCCACATCTTCATAACTTCCGGAAGGATACTGGAATCGGGAATGAGAAAAACCCTTTTGGAATACCGTGAAGGGAAAGTGGCTTTCAACGAGCTCTTTAAGCCGAAATCTATGTTTGATGCCCACGTTGAGTTTATCAGGAACGGGAAATCGGAGGAGTTCCTGAGCTGGGAAGAGCTTGACTCCATGAGAGACGTGTTCACCTTCGGAGCTCATGGTAAGTTTCACTTTTCCCATCCTGTATCCTCTGAGATTGTTGATTTTTATGACGGTTCCAACTTCCACTGGAGTGTGCTCCTCTATGCAGCAGAGCCTTTCGTGGGTCTTCCCCTCTTTAAAACGAAGAGTTCTCTTTCAGGAAAAGGCTTTATTCCAGCCCCTGAGCTTATTGCGTTCTGCAGGGAATTCCCCAAGGAGGGGAACTGGAAAGAAAAGCTGTTAAATGAGTTGAAGAATTTCGATTCCCCGGGAAGGTTTGAGTCTGAAGAGGAAGCTAAAGAGAGGATAAGACGGGAGCTCCGGGAGAGCAAAAAGGAGATTGAAAACTACCTTGGAGTGAATGTTGATACTTTTGCCTGGCCTTTCGGACACTACTCTGAGTTCAGTAAGAGCATAGCCTCAGAGCTTTTCCAGTTCATCTTCACAATAAAGAAGGGGCTTATTTCTGTGGAATCAGATAGACAAGAGCTCCCCCGGGTATCAATTGGAAAGGACATCTTTACAGTTCTCGGAAGACTCATAACCTTTTCAACAAACATCGGTTTTTCCCTCTACAAACGGTTTAAGGGAGATAAAGTCCTTTGAAACTGTCTGTTGGAATACTGACCTTTAACTCAGAAAGACGCATAAGAGAAGTTCTCGACAGCGTTAAAGGGATTGCCGACGAGATTGTTGTTCTTGACTCAGGCTCTCAGGATAGGACTGTTGAAATAGCAGAGAACTCTGGCGCTCGGATTTTCTTCAGGAAATTTGACAATTTCGTTAACCAGAAGAACCATCTGCTCTCCCTTTGCAGAGGGGAGTGGGTTCTCTTCATTGACGACGATGAGGTTGTCAGTGATGAGCTGGCAGAGGAGATAAAGAGGCTGAAAAGAGAGGGAGCTCCCGCCGACGGCTACTACCTGAACGTCCTTACAAACTACCTGGGAAAGTGGATACGCCACGCTTGGTATCCAGATTGGCATCTGAGACTTGCAAGAAGAGAAAAGTGCCAATGGGTTGGAGATGGGGTTCACGAGAGTCTGAAAGTTAACGGGAAAGTTGGCTACCTGAAAGGAGACCTGCTTCACTACTCCTACGAGTCTGTTTCCCAGCACATAAAGAAGATAGACCTTTACACAACACTCTACGCCCGTGGAGCCTTTGAAAAGGAAAAAAGTTTTTCCTTCTTTAAACTCCTTACTTCTCCTGCCGGTTCGTTTATCAGACGCTACATTCTCAAAAGGGGCTTTTTAGACGGCTTTGAGGGTTTTGTTCTAAGCGTTATGGCGTCCTACTACTCTTTTCTCAAGTATCTAAAACTGTGGGAGATTGAAAAGCGTGAGGGTTCTGGCCGTTCTTGACGAGAGGTGGGACAGCGCTCTAACAGATTTAGGGTTTAAGGTTTCCCGTGTTCTTTCTGAAGAGTGTTCTGTTGCCGTTGCAGCAATTCCTGACAGCCCCGCCTGGAAAAGAGCTCAAGGGCAGGGGGTTGAGCTGTTCCCGATAGAGGATCCCAGAAAAGGTTTACCCTTTAAGCCTTTTTCCTCACTTAAAAGAGCTGTTCAAAGGTTTAGCCCCCGTGTCCTCTTTACGATAAGGGGAGATGAAATGCTCTTTGGGGCTCTCCTGAAAAATTGGTTTGGTTTTAAACTCTTCCGCCTTCACGGAGAGGCGAAAGGAGTAAGGAACACTTTTCTGAATAGGGAGCTCCACCGGCGGTTCGTAGACGGCGTTATCGTTTCATCAAGGAGGCTGGTAAACGAGGTTATTTCACCTCTACCGAAAATTTTTATTCCTGGAATGGTTGATACAGAAGTTTTTAGATTT
>JALTBO010000042.1 GCA_027075275.1 Desulfurobacteriaceae bacterium | reverse complement strand
TTGTTATAGAGCTCCCCGACGGAAGCAGGTTGGAGTTTGAGAGTGAAACGAACGTTAAAGAGATAGCAGCAAGGATTTCAAAGAGTTTAGAGAAGAACGCCGTTGGAGCTCTCTTCAACGGAGAGCTTATAGACGTTCACACGCCGATAAGGGAAAGTGGGAAGATAAGGATAATTACCCAAAAAGACCCGGAATCCCTTGAAATACTCAGGCACAGCGCTGCCCACATCCTTGCAAAGGCCGTTAAGAACATCTACGGGAAAGATAAAGTAAAGCTTGGAATCGGCCCTGCAACTGAAGAGGGTTTCTACTACGACTTTGACCTTCCCGTCTCCATCTCTGAGGAAGACCTGCCGAAAATTGAAGCGGAGATGGAGAGAATCGTTAAAGCCAAAGAGCCATTTAAAAGGCAGGAAGTAACGAGGGAGGAGGCTAAGGAGTTATTTAAGAATGATCCTTATAAATTGGAGCTCCTTGAGTCAATTCCAGAAAACGAGCAGATAACTATCTACTGGTTAGGAGAAGATTTCTACGACCTCTGCAAAGGGCCCCACGTAGAGCACTCCGGGATGGTCAAGGCCTTTAAGCTCCTTTCTGTTGCAGGTGCCTACTGGAGAGGTGATTCAAGGAACAAAATGCTTCAGAGGATTTACGGAACAGCTTTCTGGAAGAAAAAAGACCTTGACGAATATCTCCACAGGCTTGAGGAGGCTAAGAAGAGAGACCACAGAGTCCTCGGGAAACAGCTTGATCTCTTTTCCATATACGAGGAGGCAGGTCCTGGACTTGTTTTCTGGCACCCAAACGGAGCAATAATCAGACAAGAGATAGAGAAGTGGACTGAAGAAGAGCACAGGAAGAGAGGATACCAGAGGATATACACACCCCACATAATGAAGGCAGACCTGTGGAAAACGTCCGGCCACTACAACTTCTACAGGGAAAACATGTTCTTCGTTCCAGTTGTTGAGCACGACGAGGAAGAGAGGCTGGGAAACGATGAGGTTCCTTTAACCTGTGAAGAGATAGAAAAGGCCCACTGGTACGCCGTTAAGCCGATGAACTGCCCCGGCCACATACTCATATACAAGTCTCAGGTGAGGAGCTATAGAGATTTACCCTTAAGGTTCTTTGAGTTTGGAACCGTTTACAGGTATGAAAAGAGCGGCTCTCTCCACGGTCTTTTAAGGGTTAGAGGCTTTACGCAGGACGACGGCCACATCTTCTGCCGCCCCGACCAGCTTAAGGAGGAGATTCAGGGTGTTCTTGACTACGTGATGGAGCTCCTCTCAACCTTCAAGCTTGACTATGTAATAAACATCGGAACAAAACCAGAGAAATACATCGGAAGCGATGAGGCCTGGGAACATGCAACACAGGCTCTGATAGATGCCCTTACAGAAAGAGGCTTTGGATACAACATCGTTGAGGGAGATGGAGCCTTCTACGGCCCCAAGATTGACATAGCCGTTTTAGACGCCATAGGCCGTAAGTGGGACGGCCCAACAATTCAGGTTGACTTCAACCTTCCAGAGCGGTTTGACCTTACTTACGTAGACAGAGACGGCCAGAAAAAGCGCCCCGTTATGGTTCACAGGGCCATAATGGGAAGCATAGAGAGGTTTATCGGCCTTCTCATAGAGCACTACGCAGGCCTCTTCCCAACCTGGCTTGCTCCAACACAGGTTGTAATAATTCCAGTAAGCGACAAGTTTTTAGACTATGCCGACGAAGTTTACAGAAAGCTCAAAGAGGCTGGAATACGGGTTAAATTAGACGATGAAAGTGCCAAAGTTGGTTATAAAATTCGCAAAGCTGAAACGATGAAAATACCCTACATGCTTATAGTTGGTCAGAAAGAGCAGGAGAGTGGAACGGTCTCTGTTCGTTCAAAGCGGGAAGGAGACCTTGGAGCTATGGAAGTTTCACAATTTTTAGATAAAATCCTGACAGAAATTAAGGAAAAGCTTTAAACCACTTGAGGAGGAGGTAGGCCATCAGTAAGAAACTCAACGAAACAAGGGTAAACGAAAGGATTAGAGCAAGAGAAGTTCTGGTAATTGATGAAGACGGGACAAAACTTGGAGTAATGCCAACCCGTGAAGCTCTTAACATTGCAAGGGAGAAGGGTTTAGACCTTGTAGAGGTTTCTCCAAACGCCAACCCGCCTGTGTGCCGGATAATGGACTACGGTAAGTATAAGTACCAGATGCAGAAAAAGATGCACGAGGCCAAAAAAAGGCAGAAGACTGTTGAGGTCAAAACTGTTAAGGTTCGCCCCAGAACTGATGAACACGACATGCAGGTTCGTATAAAGCAGACAAGAAAGTTCCTTGAGAAAGGGAACAAGGTTAAAGCGGTTGTTATGTTCAGAGGTAGAGAGCAGGCGCATGTTGACATAGGCGAAGCCCAGCTGATGAAAATTTATGAGGCCGTTAAAGACATTGCGGAAATAGAGAAGAAGCCCAAGAAAGAGGGCAGAGACATGATAATGATACTTGCCCCCAAGAAGAAATAGACCTATAATTTCAGCTCGTTTAAAACCCCAAGGAGGCTTGAGGATGCCAAAGATAAAGACCCGCAGGTCTGCAGCCAAAAGGGTTAAGGTAACGGCTACAGGAAAGATCAAGCATTGGTCTCCCGGAAAGAGCCATATCCTTACAAAGAAGAGCCGTAAAAGAAAGAGAAGGCTCAGGAAAGCCAGATA
>JALTBO010000041.1 GCA_027075275.1 Desulfurobacteriaceae bacterium | reverse complement strand
TCTTCTTTTGGGTGGTGGAGAGGCTGGAGAACAACCGGAAAGTTTATAAACTTTCTGTATTCTTTCAGGAACTCTTTGATTCTTTCAAGGTCTTCCTCTGAAAAGAGGGTGAACTTCAGCTCAACGTCTTTGTAGTTTTCAAGGAATCTGGCAACCTCTGTAAACGGGAACTCAACCCCCATCGTTAGCGGCTTTGGAGAAACGACAAGATGAAGTTTTTGGGTGGGGAGCTTCCTGAAAAAATGGCCGCAGGTTTCAAGCGTAATCCTTCTAACTGTTTTAACCTGTGAGATTTCTAAAAGAACCCTGTCAATCTCTGGCTCCTCTAAAGGTTCCCCTCCCGTAATTATCACATCTGGAAGACCTGTTTTCTCAACAATTTCCCTTATCTCCTCTGCTGAATAGTCCCTTCCAGAGTTCCAGGAATACTTTGTGTCGCAGAACTTACAGCCAACGGAACACCGGCCGGTTCTTATAAAGAGAGATGGGACTCCAACTGTAAGTCCCTCCCCCTGAACAGATTCAAATATCTCACAGATTCTAATCATCCTTCTTCTCAACCTCTACGGGAGAGTGAACTTTTATGTCGTAGTGCTTTCCAGCATAGTAACCTCCGGCGGCGCCGGCCCCTGCAGCAGCAAGAAGAGGAAGACAGCTCTGGAGCGTAAGGGATAAGAGAATAAGAACAGCAGGGAGCAGGTATCTCATCTCTTCCTCCGTCAATAGTCTATTCCCTTCCTTGCTCCCTCTCCCCTGTAAAAAGGGTGTTTGACAAGCTGGAAGTAGGTTACGTAGTCGGCGGCCTCAATTAAACGGCTTGTTGCGTGCCTTCCGGTTAGAACTAACTCAACAGTTTCAGGTTTCCTCTCTATAAGGGAAAGGAGTCTGTTTTCCTCTAAAAGGTTCAGGTGAACGGCAACGATTATCTCATCTAAAACTAAAACGTCTGTTTCTTTCAACTTCTCCTCTGCTAACTTCACTCCCTCGTGAACCCTTCTCCTGTCTTCCTCTGTAGGCTTGAAGTCGTAGTCTGGCCTTCCCGTCTGGATAAACTCAAAACCGGGCAGGTATTTTGCAGCGAGGAGCTCCCCCGTCTCCCACCCCTTTAGAAACTGAATAAACGTGCACTTTAAACCTCTCCCAATAGCCCTTAAACAGAGCCCTAAGGCGGCAGAGGTTTTACCCTTACCGTTTCCTGTATAAACGTGAACAAATCCCTTTTTCAGTGCCAACTTCTGAAAACCTCCAGGGAGAGCTCCTTAGCCTTCCTGTCTATCTCTGCAACTTCGTATATGTCTTCTGGCGGTTTGAAGTCTGCCCTGTTAAGGGTTTCCTCAATCAGCTCTGGAATCTCTGTAAATCTGATTTTCCCTTTTAAGAATAGGTCAACTGCAACTTCGTCAGCAGCGTTTAGAACTATCGGGTAAGGGTAGCCCATCCTTAAGCTCTCGTATGCAAGCCTCAAGCAGGGAAACTTTTCGATATCCGGCTCTAAAAACGTAAGGTTCAGCCCGAAGAGGTTGAGGCGGAGCTCCTCCCCTTTCAGCGGTAGCCTTTCAGGGTAGGAGAGGGCGTAGGCTATGGGAATTCTCATATCGGGAACTCCAAGCTGAGCCTTAACAGAGTTATCTCTGAACCTTACGAGGGAGTGAACTATGCTCTGAGGGTGGATAACAACCTTTATTCTCTCCACGGGAAGACCAAAGAGCCAGTAGGCCTCAATAACTTCCAGTCCCTTGTTCATAAGTGTTGACGAGTCAACCGTAACCTTTTTCCCCATATCCCAGTTCGGGTGCTTAAGAGCTTCCTCGGGCTTAACCTCCTCAAGGTTTTCCCTGTTTAAGAAAGCTCCTCCCGAGGCTGTGAGGATAATCTCGTCAACTTCCTCTTTCTTCTCTCCCACAAGGCACTGGAAGATTGCAGAGTGCTCGCTGTCAACAGGGATAATCTCTCTTGCAACCTCTGTTATAAAGTTTCCGGCACAGACCAGAGACTCCTTGTTTGCAAGGGCTAACCTTTTCCCTTTCTCTGCAGCCCAGTAGGTCGGGAGAATTCCTGCAGACCCGGAAATTGCGCAGACTGCAACGTCAAAGTCCGTTTCGTCTATGAGCTTTTTTATTCCCTCAAGGCCTACTTCTGAGTAGAGGGCTGTTCTTTCAACGCCAAACTTCTCTTTCTGCTCCTGCAGTTTCTCCCTGTTTGACCCTGCAACAAGGCCAACAACTTTAAACCTTTCAGGGAACTTTTCAATAACCTTTAGCGTATTCTCACCTATTGAACCTGTTGAGCCAAGTATTAAAACTTTTTTAGAGCCTTCCAAGGAGCTCCTCCAGGCTCTCAACCCTCTCCTGTTTTCCCGTTTCAAGCTCCTTCAAGGAGAAGAATCCCTCCTGAACCTCCTCCTCTCCGATTATTACCGCAAAGGCTGCCCTCTCCCTGTCTGCAGCCTTCATCTGGGCTTTGAAGCTTCCCTGCCTGTGGTCTATCTGAGTTTTTATTCCCTTGCTCCTTAAAAACTCTGCAACTTTCAGTCCTCTCCTGTATGCCTCATCTCCCCGTGTAATCACAAATACCCCTTCCCTCTTTTCCTCCTCTTCCGGCAACAGGAGTAAAACCCTGTCTATTCCCATTGCAAAGCCTAAAGCGGGAGTGTCTGGCCCTCCAATCTCTTTAACCAGGTCGTCGTATCTTCCGCCTGCAAGAACTGTGCTCTGGGCTCCAAGCTCAGAGCTCTTAAACTCAAAGACAGTTTTAGTGTAGTAGTCTAATCCTCTAACAAGGAGTG
>JALTBO010000040.1 GCA_027075275.1 Desulfurobacteriaceae bacterium | reverse complement strand
CTGCCCTCGCTCCAACACCCCTCTGGGCTTCAAGTTCAGAGAGTTTTGCCTGGAGCTTTGCCATCTGCTCCTGGAGTTTCTGAATCTGGGCTTTCAGCTGTGAAACCTCGTCCTGGGCAAGTGCAGGCTGGAACAGAAGAGCAAGAGCTGTTGCCGTTAGCAATATTTTCTCATCCGCCTTCCTCCTCCATACTGTTAAACTGTATTGCGATTATTGTAGCAAAATTTTAATATTTCCTTATACAATATATTTAACATAGTTTCTAAATTTTCTGTTAAATCCTCGTTAAAAGGATGTAAAAATGAAGGTTCTCCTGATAGAGGACGACAAAAGCCTGGCAAGGGAAATCGTTGATACATTTGACTTTCACGGCATAGAGGTAGAAACAGGAACCAGCAGGGACGATATCTTTCACAGGAACGGCTACTCCTTTCTGATTTTTGACTTAACGCTCCTTGGAAGTAAAGGCCTTGAGATGTGTAAAGAAATAAAGGAGAGAAAGGGTATTCCAATTATTGTTCTGAGTTCCGTCTGCGACGTTAATACAAAAGTTAAGTGGTTTGAGATGGGGGCAGACGACTTTCTGGTTAAGCCGTTCAGCACAAGGGAGCTCCTAGCCAGATGCCTTGCAATAATGAGGCGCTACAGGGAAAAGCTGAAAAACGTTCTGGAGTTTGAAGGAATCATTCTGAAAAAGAAAGAAGGGCGTTTGATAATCGAGGAAAGGAGCGTGAACCTGACAAAGATTGAACTTGAGATTCTGGAGCTCTTAATAAAATACTCTGAAGAGGTTCTGCCGAAGGAGTTTATTTTAGAAAAGGTCTGGCAGGGAAAGGGAAACACGAGAACCCTTGATGTTTACATCTACCGTCTGAGAAAAAAGTTGGGAGAAAAGGGAAAGCACCTTAAAACCCTAACAAACGTAGGCTATATTCTCACGAGAAACGTCTAAGCTGGAATCAGAAGTTTCCTCAGCTCTTTTATTCTGTCACGGAGCTCCGCCGCCCTCTCAAATTCCCAGTTCTTTGCAGCCTCTTTCATCTCCCTCTCAAGGCGGGCGATCTCCTCAAGGAGCTCCTCCTCGCTCCGGGGAATCTTCTCAAAACCTTTCCTCTTTAACCTCTGGAAAGCCGTAAGACCGGCGTCTTCTAAAATAGAGGAGTCAAGCTCCCTCTTAACCGTTTGGGGAGTTATGCCGTGTTTCCTGTTGTACTCCTCCTGTATTTTCCTCCTCCTCTCTGTCTCTTTAATAGCTTTCTCCATAGAGGGAGTAATCCTGTCTGCAAAAAGGATAACTTTGCCGTTAACGTTTCTTGCAGCCCTTCCCATCGTTTGAATGAGAGAGGTTGTTGACCTTAAGAATCCCTCTTTATCAGCATCAAGAATTGCAACCAGTGAAACTTCCGGCAGGTCTAAACCTTCTCTTAAAAGGTTTACTCCAACAAGAACGTCAAACTCGCCGCTCCTGAGTCCTCTTATGATTTCAACCCTTTCAACGGAATCAATTTCTGAATGGAGATACTTTGCCTTGATGCCCTTTTCTAATAGATATTCTGTCAGCTCCTCGGCGCTCCTCTTTGTAAGGGTTGTTATAAGAACTCTCTCGTTTCTGGAGATGACCTTCCTTATCTCAGAAATCAGGTAGTCTATCTGTCCCTCCGTCGGCCTTACTTCAACAAGGGGATCTAAAAGGCCCGTCGGCCGTATTATCTGCTCAACGACTCTTTCAGAAACGGAAAGCTCAAAGTCTCCGGGAGTTGCAGAGACAAATATTGCCTGGGGAACTCTCTCCAAGAACTCCTCAAAGTTCAACGGGCGGTTGTCGTAGGCAGACGGGAGCCTGAAGCCGTGTTCAACGAGGTTAAACTTCCTCGCCCTGTCTCCTCTCCACATGGCCTTAATCTGGGGAATTGTTACGTGGGACTCGTCAATGATTACTAAGAAATCGTCCGGGAAGTAGTCTAAGAGGGTGTAGGGGGGCTCTCCTGGTTTCCTGCCGTCTAAGTGGCGGGAGTAGTTCTCAATTCCCTTACAGTGGCCGATTTCTAAGAGGAGCTCCATATCGTACCGGGTCCTCTGCTCAATTCTCCTGGCCTCAAGCTCCTTTCCTTCCCTCAAGAAGTAGTCAATCCTCTCCTCAAGCTCCCTCTCTATTGACTGAACGGCCTCTAAAATCCGGGAGTAGGGGGTTGCGTAGTGGGAAGCCGGGTAGACTGTGTATGAGTCAAACTCCCTTAAAACCTTCTGGTTGAAGTAGTCAAGCATAACGATTGAGTCAACTTCATCTCCAAAGAGCTCCACCCTTATGAAGTGGTCTTCCTGGTCTGCCGGGTAGATGTCTATAACGTCTCCCCGAACCTTAAAGATCCCAGGCTTAACGTCGTATTCGCTCCTCTCATACCCAAGGGTTACAAGCTTCCTTATTACCTCGTCTCTCTCAACCTCTTCTCCAACCTCAAACCGTAAAGAGAGGTTCCTGTAGTGTTCCGGTGAACCCAGACCGTAGATGCAGGAAACTGAGGCAACAACTATTGTGTCCGGCCTCGTTAAGAGGGAAACCGTTGCAGAGTGGCGCATTCTGTCTATTACAGGGTTTATTGAGCAGTCCTTTTCTATGTAGAGGTCTCGGCTTGGAATGTAGGCCTCCGGCTGGTAGTAGTCGTAGTAGCTTATGAAGTACTCAACGGCGTTGTTTGGAAAGAAGTTCTTAAGCTCGTGGTAGAGCTGTGCCGCAAGGACTTTGTTGTGGGAGATAACCAGAGTGGGCTTCTGAACCTCCTCTATAACCTTTGCAATCGTATAGGTTTTACCGCTTCCTGTTATTCCTAAAAGGGTCTGATACTTTAAGCCCTTTTTTATCCCTTCAGAGAGCTCCCTTATGGCCTTCGGCTGGTCTCCTCGGGGCTGAAACTCTGAAACTACTTTAAACTTTTTCACCCTGACTACCTCTAAACTTGTTTGCCAAAGTTATAAGATTAAACTCTGCAGAAAACCCATCAAGGGGAGAAAGATGGTAAAGAAAACCCTGATTGCACTCCTTCTAACAACGTCTACAGCACTGGCATCAGACATCTCTTTGGGAGTTAAGCTCTACAGAGACGGCCTCTACTCTCTGGCGGCAAAGACATTCAGGGAGAACCTGAACAATCTCAAAGGGGAAAACTTCAAGAAAGTTTACAGGTTTGCATATTTATCGTTCCTGAAGGCTAAAGACTACAAAGGTTTGGAGCAGTTTGTTAACTTCTGGGAGAAGAACTACCCGGAGTTTCACAGGGGGGAGCTCCTCGCCCTTCAAACCCTATTAGCACTGAAAAAGGGCATTCCCACTGACAAAGCCTTTCCCCTTCAGGAGCTTAAATCACTTCCAATAAATGAGAAAATAGGTTTCTTCTACGCCCTCTCAAAGGGGGAACTCTCCCCTGAAGAGACCTACTACGTCATCAAAACGGCAGCGAAAGATCTTGAACTGAAAGGAGCCATAAAAGACAGCGGTTTTCTCAAAACAGCACTCAAAAAAGCTACAGAAAGCAACAACTACCAGCTGATAGACCTGATTTTTGACACCTACGGCAGGTGGTTCAAGACGCCTGAGGAGACAATTCAGTTCATAAGGTATTTAGAGAGGAAAAAGCAGTTTCAGGACGCCGTTGTAGAGGCTGAGAAGCTCTACAGGAAACACCCGAGCCAGAAGACGAAGCTGGAGCTTGCAAGGGCTTACTATCTTGCCGGACAGTTCAAAAAGGCTGAAAAACTCCTCAAGAACCCTCAGACAACAGAGGAAAAATACCTCCTGGCCTGGACTTTCTATAAACTGGGAAAGCCGAAAGAGATTCCTCAGGTTATAGGGTTAAACGTCTCAAAGCCTGTAGAACCTGAAAAGCTGAAAGCCCTTGAGGACTTCTACAGCGGTAAGTTTGACTTTGAGAAGCTCCAGAAATTCTACCCGGAGCTCTACGTTAAAGCCCTCATCTTCTCCTTCTCTCAGGACGTTCCGGAGAAAGAGATCGGCTCACCCCACGACCTTGGATACCTCTACTACGAAAGGGGGCTCTACAACAGAGCACAGAAGGAGCTTGAAAAGGCCATCCAGAACCCGACAGATAATCTCACAACAGCAAGAACCCTATATCTTTTGGGGGAACTTGGAACTCTCAACCTACAGGTTGGAAACGTTGTCTACAACCAGCTTATGGCCAACTACCAGGATACCCCCTACTACAGGGCTTCACTATTAAACGCAGCAAGAGTCTACCTCTACTCTGGAAACCCAACGTTAGCTCTGAAACTCTTAACTTACGCCTACAACCAGGGAAACAGGAACAGAGAAACCCTGAAACTTATAGGGACAGCTCTTTTCAACAGAGAAGACTACAAGAAGGCCTCTCAGGTTCTTAAGAAACTGAAGGACGGAGAGAGCAGAACCCTATTGGCATTCAGCTTTTATCAGATTGGAGAAAGGGATAAGAGCTTTGACGTTTTGAAAAAAGAGCTTAAGGAGAACGGTCTTTTCCCTGAAGTTAACGGCGGAAGGGCTGTATTCCTTGCGAAAGAGGTTGGAAAGGCGGGGGAGCTCTCCAGACTTCCCCTCAAATCCCCAACGGTTGAAACGATGGCAGCTATAGTTTCAGGAGACGTTAAACTTGCCGAAAAGCTCTTTCCATCAGTTCCTCAGAGGGAAAAGATAGCCCTTTCCCTCTACCTCTCAAAACTCTACGAGAGTAAGAACCCCCAAAAGGCCATGTTCTACTTAACCCAGCTCTTTAACCTCTCACCTGACGATGAAACATCGCACTTTGCCAAACAGTTTATCAACTATCTTGCCTACAGAAGCGGAAACTTTGAGCCCCTTCTCTTTAACGACCCCTACTTCATCGCCTACAACCCTGAAAACACGAGCACAGACACCTCAACCCTTATAGCCAAAGCTGAAGATTATCTATTGCAGGGAGAGTTAGGAAAAGCTTACGGTCTCCTGAATTTGGCCCTTCAGAGAACCTCCCAACAGGAACTTAAAAACAGAATAGTAGAAAAGTTGGTTGACATAGATCTGAAACAGAAGAACTTCTCAAGAGCACAGAAAGATGCGATGCTGACAACAGATGAGGACATCAGAAACTTCCTCCTGTTTAAAACCTACCTCTCAATGGGAAGGTTAGTTGACGCCTATACGGCGGCACAGAACGTTAAGGACGTAAACAGAATTCCGGAAAGAGAGAGGGGATACTTCCTTGCTAAGCTTGCCCACTACTACAAGCTCACGGGAAACAAGGAGAAGGCCTTAGAGCTTACAGAAAAACTCGTGGAGAGCGGGGAGCTCCCATCAGCAAACTACGACGACCTTGTAAGCCTGGGAATCCTGGCCCAGGAACAGGGGAAACTGAACCTTGCAGAGAAGCTAATAAACGAAGCGATGAAAAAGGGAGAAACAAAAGAACAGAAGGCAGAGTCCCTCTTTTGGAAGGCGGCGATAGAGGCACAGAAGGGAGAAACAGACAGCGCCATAATAGACTACCTGAAAATCCCCTACGAAATAGGAGTTGAGCCGTGGAGCTCCACAGCCCTCTACAGGGCTGCCCAGCTCTTTGAGGAGAAAGGTGATATCAAACAGGCCATAAAGCTCTACAGGAAAGTTGCAAAGATGAAGGGAGGAACAAAGGAAGGAGAAATAGCAGCAGAAAAGGTAAAATCTCTCCTGCAAAGATTGAACAGGGAGGAATAATGGCCAAAAGACACCGATTCCTTAAGCTCTTGGCAGACAGAATTGTCAACAACCTCCTTGAAAAGGAGCTTGTAATAGCAGACAACCCAGATGACTTCAGGGAGAAGGTCTACCAGATACTCTACGACGACTACAAAACAGAGAAGGAGCTTGAGGAGGAGGCCGAAAGGATAATTCAAGAAAACAGCGACGAAGTTCTCTACAGGGGTGTTTCGCTCCACAGAGCCAGAAAACTCATAAAAGAGAAACTGGCAAAGGAAAGGGGAATACCGGTTATAGGAAGCCCCCTTTCAAGGGATAAGGCAAACTACCTTGCAGGAAAAATACTGAAACTTATACTGACAGACGAAAGTCTGGACTATACTGAAGAGAGAGGCGTTATAAGGGGAACTATCGTTAAATCCTTTGAGGAGATTGCAAAGCTGAGAAGGGAAATTGACGAGAGGATAAGGGAGAAAATAGCCTCCCATTCAAGACCTATCTACGAAGGAACACCTGAGTGGTATGCACTCTACAGGCGCTACTACAATGAAGAACTTATAGAAAGGGGGCTTGTTGAGCCGGAAGAGGAGTCTGAAGTGTAGGCTGTGGCCCCTCCTTCTCCTGTGGGCTGCCATCGTTCCCTGGTTTCTCTACAGCTACTTCTTAGGGGAGAACTCTGTTAGTGAACTTCGACAATTGAAAGATACAGAGAGAAGACTGAAGAAAGAAGTAAACTACTGGCAACTTCAGAATGAAATTGTGAAAGAAAAGCTATCGGCTCTGAAGGAAAACAGTAACTTCTACTACGAAAAGCTTGCCCGTGAGATGCTTGTAAAGGGAAAGAAGGGAGAAGAGGTTATCCTGTTTGTTAAGTGAAAAGCTCAAAAAGTTCTTCTCAGAGAACGGCACCTGGCAGGAGCCATTTAGGGATTACCTCTTCTTTGGAAAGTTCACGGTAAAAACGGTCCACGAAACATTCTTCTTAAAAGACTACGAAATCGTCTCAAACTTCTACGTTTTAGGAAAAAAAGTTAAAAATTTGCAGGAAGTTGAAATTTCCTTTAAAAAGTTCCTTGAAGACTCAGAGAAATTACTGGAAATTCCGCCAGACCATTATCTTTCATCTTTTGCACTGATTCTAATTTCAGAAGAGGAGATTGACATCTCTAAATTCTTCAGAAGGAAGTTCTTATGGCTTGGAATCAAGGGAAAGGTTGTAAAGTTCGGCTGTAGCCTGTCAAAAAACGGGCTGAAATTCCCGAAAAGGGCAGAAAAAGAGAGCCCTGAGTTTGTAAAATTCCTGAAATCAAGCCTTACGGAAACCTAAAGCCTCCAGAGGATTAAATCCTTGAACTTCTCCCTGTCGTAAATGCCCTTAACGTCAAGAACTATCGGCTTTGTTCTGCAGATAGATGAGAAAAACTCAGGAGAGAGCTCTTTAAACTGGTCGTGCTTAACTGCAACGATTACGGCGTCGTAGGGAGCTCCCTCCTCCGGCCTCTCTATAAGGTCTATTCCGTACTCCTTCTTAACCTCCTCCCTATCTGCAACCGGGTCGTAAACGGAAGGCTTAACGCCGTAGGAGAGAAGTTCTTCATATATATCTATAACTCGTGAGTTTCTCACGTCTGGAACGTTCTCCTTAAAGGTTATCCCCATAATGAGAACCTTTGCCCCAAGTATCTGCTTCCCCTCCTTAATCATCAGCTTAACGGAGCTCTCTGCAACGAACTTCCCCATTGAGTCGTTAATTCTCCGGCCGGCAAGTATAACTTCCGGGTGGTAGCCGATTTCCTGGGCTTTAAAGGTTAAGTAGTAAGGGTCAACGCCGATACAGTGGCCCCCAACGAGCCCCGGCTCAAACTTTAAGAAGTTCCATTTAGTTCCCGCCGCCTCAAGGACATCTCTGGTGTCTATCCCCATTCTGTGGAAGATGAGGGCTAGCTCGTTCATGAGGGCAATGTTTAGGTCCCTCTGAGTATTTTCAATAACCTTTGCAGCTTCTGCCGTTTTTATGTTTGGCGCGACGTGAATGCCGGCTGTAATAACGGAGCCGTAAACGTTTTTGAGGAGCTCCGCCACCTCCGGCGTATCCCCAGAAACGACTTTAACGATCCTGTCTATCGTGTGCTTCTTGTCTCCAGGGTTAACCCTCTCAGGAGAATAGCCAACGTGGAAGCCCTCTTTCCACTTTAAGCCGCTCTCAGCCTCTAAAATCGGAACGCAGATCTCCTCTGTCACCCCCGGGTAGACGGTAGATTCGTAAACAACAACACTCCCCTCAGACAGGTTCCTCCCAACGGTTCTGGTTGCAGCCTTTAAAGGCCTTAAGTCGGGAATTTTGTGCCTATCTATGGGAGTTGGAACTGTAACGATTATGAGACGGCATTTTCTAAGCTCCCTCTCCTCCGTTGTAAACTGAGCCGTTGTTTTAAGGAGCTCCCCTTTCTCAACCTCCCCCGTCCTGTCAAAACCCTCTTTAAGCTCCTCCACCCTCTTCTCGCTTATGTCAAACCCAACAACGGAAAACTTCTTTGCAAGTAAAACCGCCAGAGGAAGCCCAACGTATCCAAGGCCTACAACTCCAATCCTCTCTTTCCCGGAAACGAAATCTTCAAAAGCTGGAATCTCAGCCATTGAGAATCTCCCCGTAGAGTTCTATAGTCTTTTCAGCTACCCGTTTTATATCAAACTTCTGTGCAGTTTTCCGGGCCTTTTCCTTTAAACTCCTATTTTCAAAATTCTCAAGGGCTAAGAACAACCCCTCAATTAGGGAGTTCTCACTTCCCGGCTCAACTGCAATTCCGTTCTCCATATGCCTCAGGTAGCTCTTTATCCCTCCAACGCAGGAAGCGACTACAAGCTTCTCCATAGCCATTGCCTGAAGGAGAGAACCTGCTATCCCCTCGTTGAGAGAGGGGAAGACGAAAACGTCTGTAGCTTTCAAAATCTGTGGAACGTCCCGCCTGAAACCTAAAGGGATAACTCTTTCTTTAAGCCCTAAATCCTCAATGAATTTTAACGCTTTACCTGAGTCTGTATCCCTCCCAACGAGGAGAAGGTAAATGTCCTCTCTATCAACAGCATCAAGGAACTTCTTAAAGGCTGGAAGAAGAACAAAATGTCCTTTAACTTCCGAAAAGTTCCCAACGTTTGTAAAAACGAGAGCTCCCTCTGGAACCCCAATCTCCTCTCTGACGGAGCTCTCTATTTCAGGAGAAAATCTGTCAAGCTCAACTCCAGATGGGATATACCTAACTTTCCTGCCAATAATGGGAACCCTGCGGAGCTCCTCGTAAATCCCCGGAGAGACGGCAACTATCCTGTCTGTAAAGAGGTTGTACTTGGTTAGAAGTGAAAGCCTTGAAATCGGATAGGGAACCCTCCTCGTATAAACGAGCTTCGGCCTCTTTTTCGCAAACGGAATTGCCGACCAGACAAACCAGTGGGCCTTTGAGATGTGTGTATTCACAACCTCATAATCGGAGAGAATTTCCCCAAGTCTCTTTGCCTCAGAGAAACTGAACTTTTTGGTATTTGGGAAATAGCGAACGCCAATACCCGAATCTTTAGCCCTCTTTTCAAGCTCGGTTCCCCTAAAACAGAGGATATCCGT
>JALTBO010000039.1 GCA_027075275.1 Desulfurobacteriaceae bacterium | reverse complement strand
CCCACCCCTTCGCGTCCTGCGGGGGTTCGGGGCGCGGGAAAGGAGAGGGTATTCCTTTTTCTTTTCCCGCCTTGGAGCTCCTGCGGGTGTTAAAACCAAAACACCCACAGGAGGTAGCAGCATGAAGACCTACGCCTACGGCTTCCCAAGACTCGGGAAGCAGAGAGAGTTTAAACGGCTCATTGAAGGCTACTGGGCCGGAAAAGTCAGTGAGGGGGAGCTCCTCTCAGGAATCAAAAAACTCAACGAAAAGAGAGAGGAGACCTACAGCCGATTCGTGGACTCCTACCCTCAAGGGGAGATGACCCTCTACGACCCGATGGTTGATACGGCACTCCTCTTTGGAGTCTACACGGCAGAAACCCTTACCGACTACTTCAACCTCTGCCGGGGCAAAAACGCCCTTGAGATGACAAAGTGGTTCAACACAAACTACCACTACCTGGTTCCGGACTTTGAAGGAAAAAAACCGGAGTTTAGACTCTCAAAACCGGTGTGGGACAGGCACGAAAGAGCAAAAGAAAACGTCCACATCATAGGACCCTTTACTTTCCTGAAGCTCTCTAAAGGTTTAAAACGGGAATACCTTGCCGGAGCTCTAAAAGAGTTGGTAGAACTTACAGTTGAGTACGCAAACACAAAAGGATTTAAGTCCCTTCACTTAGACGACCCGGCCTTCGTTTTAGAGCTCTCAGACGAAGAGTGGAAGGCCGTTGAAAAAGCCTACTCTCTCTTTGAGAAGTTAAACTGCCCTGTAAACCTGTTTACCTACTACGACAGCGTAGATAGGTTAGAAGTTCTCTTTAACTTACCCGTTTCTGGAGTTGGCGTTGACCTTGTCCACGATAGGGGAGAGAACCTGAAACAGCTTAAAGGGATAAACAGAAACGGAAAAACCCTCTTTGCCGGAGTTGTTGACGGAAGGAACGTATGGAGGAACGACCTCTTTAAAACGGCAGAGTTAATAAGAGAGCTGGGAGAGAACGTTGTTATTACAAACGGAGCTCCCCTCTTCCACCTCCCCGTCAGCCTTTCAGGAGCTACGCTTCCTGAAGAGCTCCTTAAAAAAGTCGCCTTTGCCGAGGAAAAGCTGAAGGAGATAAAACTCATCAGCGAAACACTTTCAGGCAGAACGGAAGAAGCAGAGGAGTGGGTTAAGGGAATCAGCGTTCCCTTTGGGGAACTCCCCCACGTCAAAGAGAGGGTTTCTTCCTTAAAAGAAGAGGACTTTATCAGGAAGCCGGAATACAGAGAGAGGGTTAAAGTTCAGAGAGAAAAATTCAAACTTCCCCTCTTCCCGACAACAACAATAGGCTCGTTCCCCCAAACGGAAGAGGTGAGAAGGGTAAGGCTCCTCTACAGGAAGGGGAGACTCTCTCAAGAAGACTACGACACGTTTATAAGGGGAGAGATAGCAAAAGCCATCCAGATTCAGGAAGACCTCGGTTTAGACGTTTTAGTCCACGGAGAGTTTGAAAGGACAGATATGGTGGAGTTCTTCGCTGAGAAGATGAGGGGGATCGCAACAACAGGAAACGGCTGGGTTATCTCATACGGAACGAGGTGCTACAGACCTCCTATTATCTACGGAGACGTTGAAAGAGAAGGCCAGATGACGATTAAAGAGATAGCCTTTGCCCAGAGCCTCACAGAAAAACCGGTTAAGGGAATGCTGACAGGCCCCGTAACGATTATCGCCTGGAGCTACGTAAGGGAAGACATTCCAACAGAAGAGGTTGCCTACCAGATAGCCTTAGCCCTGAAAGATGAGATTTCAGACTACGAAAAGGCCGGAATAGGTATAGTCCAGATAGACGAGCCGGCAATCAGGGAGAAGGCTCCCATAAAGAAAAGAAATTGGAAAGAATACTTTGACTGGGCAGTTAAGTCCTTCCGCCTCTGCCACTCCTCAGTTAAGCCTGAAACCCAGGTTCACACCCATATGTGCTATTCAGAGTTTGGAGAGATAATTGACTACATTTTAGAGATGGACTTTGACGTTATCTCCATTGAAGCTACCCGCTCTAAGGGAGACATCATAGAGGCCTTTGAGAAGGTTAATTTTGACCGGCAGATAGGCCTCGGAGTGTGGGATATCCACTCTCCTTACGTTCCAACAGTTGAGGAGATGAAAGAGATCGTTGAGAGAGCTCTCAGGGTAATTCCTAAAGAGAACTTCTGGGTAAACCCCGACTGCGGTCTGAAGACAAGGCGCTGGGAAGAGGTTATTCCTGCTCTCAAAAACCTTGTCAGGCTGGCAGAGGAACTGAGGAGAGAGGACGGATAAACACTACTCAAGGGGAGCTCCCTTCCACTCCTCAAGTGTTATATTGATTTATACAACTGTTAAGGAGGGTAGGAAGTGGAGCTCTCCCCTTTTCTCTCTGTGGACACCCCCATAACGTTCAGAGACCACTCCGGCGTAATGTCTGCACTCCTCTACACGAACTTTCACCTGTGCAATCTCAACTGCTACCAGTGCCACAACAGACACCACTTTAAAGGAGAACCTCAATACTTGAGCTATAGGGAGCTCTCTGAAAAACTCTCAATGTTCAAAGCTTTAGGCGTTGAACTGGTAATAGTTTCCGGGGGGGAACCAACCCTTGAAAAGAATTTAGAAGAAGGGCTCTCTTTTATAAAGGAACAAGGATTCCCTGTAAGGCTTGACACAAACGGAACAAACCCAGGAAAACTTGAAAAACTGATAGAGAATCGGTTAATAGACGGAGTGGCTTTAGATGTAAAAATCCCCCTTCTAAATGAGTATACCCCTCACCAGCTGAAACGCTTTAAAAGAGTGCTATTTTCATCGGAAAATTTAGATGATTCAGCAGTTTATAATTACTCTAAAAAAGTGAAATTAACAATAGAGCTGATAAAGAGATATTCCCTTCCCTACACAATCTTCAGAACTGTTGAGTACCCTCTCCTTACAGAAGAGGACAAAAGGGCCATCAAAGAGGGGATAAAATCTTTTCCGCACCAGTTTAACCCCTTCTACCCTGTGGAGGAAAACAGTGTATAACAAGTACTTCCGCCTGATAGACCTCTTTATAGAGAACGACGACGTTTCAAGGAACAACGCAAACTTCGTAAGGGGAATTCCCGTTCTGGAACACGTAGTTGTCGGCGAGGTAATGAAAGACTACCTCTTTGATGTAATCTACAGAGGCCTTCCTGTCAGAACCCACCACGAAGAGGGCTGGGCATATCACCATCAAACTTATCGCCTAAGTAGTTATTGCATAGGTTTATCGGCTAAAGATATTGCATACCACGGGCTTCAGAGTAACGCAAAGAACGAAAGGAGGGCGGCTCCCCCAAAGAGGCTTGAAACGCTCTTTATGCAGTGTGCGAACCTCATCTGCCTTGTAGCTCAAGAGGTTAGCGGTGCAACATCTTTAAACGACCTCTCAACAGTTGCAGCTGGTTATCTCTACTACTTAGAGAAAGAAGGGAAAAAGAGTTACTCAGACTACGACCTTGAGAACTTGTGGCAGGAGTTCCTCTACAACATAAACCTACCTTTCAGAAGCGGGAACTCCCCATTCTCAAACATAACCTTAGACTTTGGAAAGCCAAACAGCAGGCTGAAGAACGAACCGGTTGTCTACGCAGGAAAACTCCTTGACTTCACCTACAGCCAGATACCCGCCCACTACTTTGACAGAATAAACACGGCCTTCATAAAGGCAATGAGAAGGGGCGACGCAGACGGAAATCCGTTTACGTTTCCCCTCATAACTGTAAACATCACGGAGGACTTTGACAGGAACAATCCTGCCTGGAAACTGCTTTTAAAAGAGAGTGAATACTTTGGCGGATTCTACGTCCAGAACTACCTGAGAGAGCCATTTGAAAAGCCCAGTATCTATAAAGAGAAAAACCCCTACATAAAGCCATTTGATGAGGGAATGATCTATTCGAACTGCTGTAGAATGCTTTTCAACATATCTCAGGTTGAGGCAGTTACAGGTTCAAACCCGTTCCACTCGGGAAGCGGCGTTGGTGGAATAGGCGTTTACGCAATAAACATGAACAGGCTCCTCTTTCTGGCAAAAGATGACTTTGACCTGCTAAAGAGAATGATTGACTACACGATGGATGTGGGAGCGAGAGCTCTCCAGAGGAAACGGGAATGGCTCAGGAAACACTGGAACGACCTGTTTCCCTATCTCTCCTTCTACCAGAAGGACGACCGGTCGCTCTTTAACATCTTCTCGGTCGTTGGAGTTCACGAGGGAATGGTAAACGCAGGTTTCAGAGGAGGTCTTTTCAACAGCGAAGCAAAGGACTACGCCCACGCAATTGCTCAATACCTCTACGAGAAACTCCACTACTTTATGGAGAGAGACAGGGTTCTCTACTCTTTAGAATACGCCCCAAGTGAAAACGCCGCCTGCAAAATGGCACAGAAAGACCTCTCCTTTGCAAAAACACTTGCAGAGGCCATGGAGGGTAAGAGGAGTTTGGAAATTTCAAAAGACCCACATCTTAACGAGTTTATAGCAGAATCTATTGAAAAGTTCGGAGAGAAAATATTTGATCTGGTGGAGGTTGAGGATGGAGACGAGGGTTAGGCCCAAAATCTACGTAAACGGAGACCCTGAAACTGGAAGAGTTTTCTTAACATCAGGATTTCAGGCACCGTTTCAGGAAGGAGACCTCCTTAAACAGATTGACGTCAATTCCCACTTCCAGTCTTACGCAACAGGTGGAAGCATAATGCACCTGTTCACAGCCGAGGAGATGAAGCCCGAAGAACAGGAGAAGTTAATCTTCAGCATAATTGAGAACTTTCCCATCCAGTACCTCACGAAAACTCCATTCCTCACAACCTGCAACTCCTGTGGACACAAGATGGTTGGAAGGAAGACGGAGTGTGAAAGGTGCGGCTCAGACGACGTTACACTCTGGTCAAGGCCTATAGGATACTTCAGACCGGTTATGAGAAAAGGAATAAGAAAAGACTTTAAAAACGCAGAATACCTTTTCTGGCTCTCTGGAAGGATTGAGGACTTTGCAACGAGAAAAGAGGTAAAAAGAGAAGACGTGGAAGAAATGATTGATGAAATCTCTTCAGGAATATAAGAACCCTCTGATGTAAAATAGGCTCCATCACATCGGAGGGATAGAGTTTGATGAGGTCTCTTCTTATCTGTTTTCTAATTCTCTTTACTCTCTTTTCAAATTCATACGGCAAAACCCTTGAGGAGATAATAGCAAATATCGGTTCATACACACCAGAAGAGCTCCAGAAGGAGATAAACTCCCTTCCTCAGGAAGAGAAGCTGAAGCTCCAGCTTCTACTCCTTACATATGCAGGAGAAAACGAGAAAGTGAGGGAACTCCTTCAAAAACTCTACTCAGGGAAACTGGTCTCAAACGTCCTGGAACTCCCCCAGAACCTTCCAGCAATTTTGGTTGATAAGACAAACGAAATTCTCTACGTAGTAAAGATAGACAAAGGAGTTCCCTTTATTGTCAGGAAGTTTCCCTGCATAACCGGAAAGAGGCCGGGGGACAAACTTGAGGAAGGAGACCAGAGAACCCCTGAAGGTATCTACTTTCCCCTCTACTGGAAGACAAACCTTCCGCCAATTTACGGAATAGGAGCATTTCCTCTGAACTATCCCAACCTGTTAGACAGGAAAATTCTGAAAAGGGACGGCCACGGCATCTGGATCCACGGAACAGACAACCCCAACAGGCCTCCACACAGCTCAAACGGCTGCATAGTTTTAAAAAACGAGTATTTACAGGTTCTAAGAAAGCTCATAGTTCCCAGAAGGACACCGGTAATTGTAGTATCACACCTGAGCTACTCAACAAAGAGAGAGTTTCTATCTGAGCAGAAATCGTTAATTAATTTCATTTTTCACTGGAAAAAGGCATGGGAAGAGACTCCAGAGAATATAGAACCATATCTTAACTGTTATTCAAAAAACTTCGTGTGGGAAAGAGGAAACTTTAAGGACTGGACTAAATACAAAAAAAGGATAACAAAGTCCAAGAAATGGATTAAAATTAAAATATCGGATCTGACTGCAGCAAAGGATGGAAGGATACTCAGCTTTGGAAACCTTTATGTTGTAAGAATGAGGCTTGATTACAGGTCTAACAACTACAGCTCCGTTGCAAATAAAATCCTTTATATAATAAAAGAGGGGAATAAATGGAAAATCTTAGGAGAAGAGAACTTATAAAAACCCTGTTAGGAACTCCCCTCCTCTCATTCCTCCCGGTTAACGCCTTTGCCGGCAACAAACGGTCAAAAGTTCAGATAGAGCTCCCCCCCTTCCCAATACAAGACACCTACCTAAAAGGAGAGAAAAAGGGGGGAAGAATCCTGATAGTTGGGGGAATTCACGGAAACGAGCCGGGAGCCTACAAGGCGGCAGAAATCTTAAGGCACGTTAAGGTAAAAAGAGGGGAGCTCTTCATTGCCCCCAGAATGAACTTCGTCTCAATCCTTGCCAACAGGCGGGGCTACAACGGAGATATGAACAGGAAGTTTGCCCACCTCTCCCCCCAAGACCCTGACTACGAAAGGGTAAACTGGCTTAAAAACTATATAAAAGAGGTAAAACCTGATTTACTCTTAACTCTACACGACGGCTTCGGCTTCCACTCCGTAAACCCAAAAGCCTGGGGTCAGTGTATCGTTATAGATGAAGAGAAATACAGAAACTTCCAGTTAGGTAAAGAGGCAAGGGCTGTTTCAAAAAGAGTTAACAGGTTCTTCAAAAAGAGAGAGTGGAGAGTTCCCGTTTACAACACCCACACCTTTTCACCGAATACCAAACACCCCGAACAGAGGAACTCGCTGACCTACTTCTGCCTCAAAGAGGCAAACGTTCCTGCCATCTGCCTTGAAACGTCAAAACAGATGCCGAACTTAGAGCTGAAAGTTAAAACCCACCTTTTACTCCTTAAGGAATTCTTCGCTCTTCACGGCGTAGAAATTGAACCCGGTTTTGACTACATCATTTCACACTTAAAAGAGTTTTTAGAACCAAACGTTTCCTACTCAGTAAACCTGAACATCAACGGAAGAAGCGTTTTAGTCAGCTCAAACAGAACGTTTAAACTCCCGAAAAACAGCAAAGTAGAGTTTATCTCATTCCACGGAACCGCTGGAACAAACGCCGTTTCACCAGACGTTAACATGAATTTGCGAAAAATAGGGATAAAGAGGCGCATCGCCTTTGACGTAAAAGACGATTTCAGAAAGATTTTCACAGTTAGGTTTGTTGTAATTTAAACAGGGAGCTTTAATGATTCTGAAAGTTAAAGTTATTAAAAAAGAGGACGGCACCGAGCAGATAGTGTTCTCCTTTTCGGAAGATGAAGAGCAAGAAGACGGGAAAGTTGTGGCGGAAAGGGAAGTGGCGTTTGACGGAAGCGGCGGAGTGCTGATAGAGGTAACGGGAGAGGAGATAGAAGTTCACAGGGTGGAAAAACTCAGGATTGACCCAGAAGTCCTTGAAAAAATGAGGGAGAAAAGATCAGAGCCCCTTGACGAGGATGAGGTCAACTGAATCTCCCCTATTTAAACTCTTTACCCCTTTGGGAACAACCATAAGAGCTTTCCTCCCCACAAGGGCAGAGAGAACCCCAGAACCCTGCCGCCTCAAAGGAGAAACCAGGAACTTTCCTTCTTCAGAGCTGTAGGAAAAACTGCACCTTACAAACTCAGTTCTGTCGGCCTTTCTCCTCTCAAAGTCCTCAACCAAAATACCTTTAACTCTTGGTCTAAAAATCTCTGCTGCTCCCTGAATTTTCCTGAGAAGCGGATAAACAAACAGGTTAAAACTAACAAAAACCGAAACAGGGAAACCGGGAAGTCCAAAGAAGAACTTATCTTTTTTCTTACCGAAAAGAACAGGTTTACCCGGTTTAACCTGAACCTTGTAGAAGAGAACTTCTACTCCAAGCTCCTTAACAACTTCTTTAACAAAGTCGTAGTCCCCCATAGAGACTCCGCCGGAAGTGAGGAGAACATCGCAGGTTTCAAGGGCTTCAGAGAGAACCTTTAAAGTCTCCTCTTTACTGTCTCTGACTATCCCGAAGTAAACGGGCTCTCCCCCTGCCTCTTTTACCAGAGAGTAGAGGGTATAGCCGTTTGCGTTCCTTATCTGAACGGGAGATTTAACACTTTCCCAGGGCTCTAAAAGTTCGCTTCCTGTAACAACTATTCCAACCTTCGGCTTTACAGAGACTTTCAGGTAGGGCTTTCCGACAGAGGCAGCTATGCCGATTTCGGGAGCTCCCAGAAGCGTTCCCTCTTTAACAAGAACCTGTCCTTTTCTGTAGTTCTCACCGGGAAGCCTTACGTTTGCCCCTTCTGGAAAGCTCCTCTTAACCTCAACGTAGCCGTTTTTCTCTTCTGTCCACTCAACGGGAACAACAGCCTCAACAGATGCCGGAACAACAGAACCTGTAAAGAGCTTAACGGCTTCTCCTCTTTCTATTTCAATTATTCCTTCACTTCCGGCAGGAATAACTCCCTTAACCCTCAGTTTTGTCGGAACAGACTCAACGTCTGAAAACTTCACTCCGTATCCGTCCATTGCAGAGACCGGAACAGGTGGGTCATCCCTGTCTGCCCTTATGTCTTCTCTTAAAACCCTGCCGTAAGCCTCAAAAAGGGAAACCGTTTCGGCAGGAAGAAGGAGCTCCTGAGAAGTGATTATCTCAAGGGCTCTCCCAAACTCAACGTAACTTTCCATCTCAGCTCTCCAGAATTCTGTCGGGTCTGTTGAACACGTTTACCCTTCCCGGGCGGGCGTAACAGATGAGGGTAACTCCAGACTTCCTTGCAATTTCTAAACCTAAAGAGGAGGTAGCAGTTCTTGATATAACTATCGGAATCCCAATTCTGGCGCACTTTAGAACCATATCAGAGGTCAGTCTTCCCGTCGTGTAGATGGCCCCCTTGGGAGAGAACTTTCCAAGGAGAATTGCTCCTACAACTTTATCTACGGCGTTGTGCCTTCCAACGTCGGTGTAGAACGCTTCAAAACCGCTTTCACTCCAGAAACCGCAGGCGTGGGCACAGTGGGTTAAATTTCCAACCTCGTTTCTCCTAAGTGTCTCCTTTATCAGCTCGTCAACGTCGCTGAGCTTCATCCTGAACTCCTCAAGCTCCCCAAAAGGCCTTTCCAGCATGTCCCTTGATATTTTCCCGGTTCCTCCGCAGCCGGAGGTGATTATCACCTCCTTTTTCTCAACCTTTTTGTTCTTCGTGTAAACGAAAATTCCTCCCTTATCGCAGACTCTAACGCTCTCTATATCTTCAGGTTTCTGTATGTAGCCCTGTGAGAAGAGGAACCCAACTCCGAACTCCTCCAAGTTGCACGGGAGAACCATGGAGCTCCCGATAAGCTCATCGTTGAGGAAAACCTTGTAGGGAACCTCTGTTACAACAAACTCCTCAAGCTCAAAAGTTTTATCCGGCAGGATTTCAAGGGTTTTTTCTTTTGAGAAGAGCTCCACGTCAACTCCTT
>JALTBO010000038.1 GCA_027075275.1 Desulfurobacteriaceae bacterium | reverse complement strand
GCTTTAGAACTTGCAACGGCAGACTTGATTTACCGTACAGCCGTTTCAGAGAGGCAGTTTGAAAGGGTTGTCTTTGACACGGCACCCTCTGGCTACACAGTTAGGATGCTCACATCTCCGGAGCTCACAGAGGAGTGGTTTAAAAGGCTCATAGCCTTAAGGAAAAAGGCTCTGAAGTACAGAAAGATGGCAGGGGAGGAGGTTGAAGAAGACCCGGTTCTGAAAATCCTTGAGAGGAGACTGAGGGAGGTGAGGGAGCTCCGCAATCTTCTATTATCTCCTGAAACCCTCATAGGGATAGTCGTTAACCCTCAATCTCTTCCCGTAGAGATAGGGAAGCGGTCTGTTGGGGAGCTCTCCTCTGCCGGCATAGAGGTTAAGCTGATAGTAGGGAACAAAATCTCATCGGAAGAAGATAAAAAACTCATAGAGAGAGAGTTTCCCGAAATTCCAAAAATATTCATTCCAGCAATCAAGAAAGAGCCAAAAGGAGTTGAAAAGCTGAAGGAGATAGTAAAACATTTAAAGATAGAACCCTAACGAGGAAGTTAAGATGACTACAGGAGTTCAATCTCTTGAAGAAGTAGTAAAACTCATCAGGAAAAACGGAAAGAAACTGAAAAGTATGGGAGTTCTTTCCTTAAGTATCTTCGGTTCCTTTGCCGAAGGGGATTTTAAAGACACAAGCGACGTTGACGTTCTAATAGAACCAGAATACGAAAAACCCTTTACTCTTTTTACACTTATAAAAGTTAAGCTTTCCCTTGAAGAACTTTTAGGAAGAAAAGTTGACGTTAAAACAAAAAACAGCCTAAAAGAAGAAGTAAGGAAAAACATTAAAGAGGTTAAAGTTTTTTGAAAGATAAAAATTCTCAGAAAATACGTTCAGCTCTTAATGACATACACCGGAAGTGTAACTACATAGTTGAAAAACTTCCTCAACTATCGGCTGAAAAGCTTGAGAAAGACGAAGACTTAAGAAAAGCCATAGAACGAACTTTGGAAATAATTGGAAAAGCTGCAAAAAGAGTTCCAAATGAATTCAGTTCCCTGGAAAGAAATGGCAGGTCTTAGGGATGAAATAATCCACGACTACGGCAACGTTGATTACGTTATTCTCTGGAATGTAGTTCAATTTGAAATCCCTAAACTGAAAGAACAGATAGAACAGCTAATAAAATCCCTTTAGCCCAATTCTAACCTATATTTAACGAGAACCGTTTTCATTAAGAGGTGGTTTTGAAAAGAGTGGCTTTCTATACACTTGGATGCAAGATGAACATCCACGAAACGGCCTACATGGAGGAGCAGTTTAAGAAGGCCGGCTACGAGATTGTTCCGTTTGAAGAGGAGGCGGACGTTTACGTTGTTAACACCTGCACTGTTACTCATACGGCAGATGCAAAGAGCAGAAAGGCTTTAAGAAAAGCAAAGCAGAGGAACCCGAAAGCTCTGGTAGTTTCAACCGGTTGCTATTCAGAGGTTTACCCTGAAGAGGTTGAGAAGGTTAAAGAGGCAGACTTCATAACGGGAAACGTTGAAAAGTTCAGAATTGTTGAGCTTGTTGAGAAGAGGATGAGAGGGGAGCTCCCCCGGGTTCACGTTAAAGGGGTCTGGAAAGATAAACGGTTCTACCCGTTAACCCTGAGGCAGTTTGAGGGTAAAACGAGGGCTTTTCTGAAAGTTCAGCAGGGATGTGAACTCTTCTGTTCCTACTGCATAATCCCCAAAGCCCGGGGAGCCATGGTAAGTATGGAGCCTGAGGAAGTCCTGAAACAGGCAGAGGAGCTCATTGAGGCCGGCTACAAAGAGATTGTCCTTACAGGAACACACCTTGGAGCCTACGGAATAGACTTTGAAAGGGGCTGGAACCTTGCAAAGCTGGTCAGGAAACTCACTGAAATTCCCGGGCTTTACAGATTGAGGCTCAGTTCAATTGAGCCTTTAGAGTTCACAGAGGAGCTGATAGATGTAATTACTTCATCTGAAAAGGTGGCTCCACACTTCCACATACCTCTCCAGAGCGGAAGCAGAACAGTCCTTGAGAGAATGAAGAGAAGGTACAGACCTGAAGACTACAGAAGAGTCGTTGAGGAGATTCTAAAGAGAAGGCCTGAGAGCTGTATAGGAACAGACGTTATGGTTGGATTTCCTGGTGAAACGGATGAGGAGTTTGAGGAGACAAAGAGGCTAATTGAAGATTTACCCTTTGGATATCTCCACGTTTTCCCGTATTCAAAACGGGAAGGAACAGTTGCGGCCAAGATGAAAGACTCTGTTCCGCCGGAAGTTAAGAAAGAGAGGGCAAAAATCCTCAGGGAAATCGGCAAAGAGAAGAGTATCGCTTTCAGAAGGCAGTTTTTAGGAAAAGAGCTTGAAGGACTGGTTTTGACGGAGTTTTCAGGTGGTAGAAGCGTTGCTCTTACAGGAAACTACATAAACGTCATCCTTGATAGGAAACTTCCGCCAGGAGAGGTTGTTAAGTTTAAGCTGAAAGAAGTTGGAGAGAAGAGAGAGGAGAACTATGGAGAGGTTGTTGGTTGAACCGTTTTACGTTATGAAGGTTCTTGAGAGGGCAAAGGAGATTGAGAGGAGCGGAGAAAGGGTTATCCACCTTGAGATAGGAGAGCCCGACCTACCTGTTCCTCAGAAGGTAAAGGAAGAGGCAAAAAAGGCCATAGATACTTATGAGCTCAAATACACCGAAAGCGTTGGAATTCTTCCTTTAAGGGAGGAGATAGCCGAATACTACGAGAGGGAGTACGGCGTTAGGGTTAAGCCGGAGCAGGTGATTGTTACTCCGGGGAGCTCCCCCGGCCTCTTAGCCCTTTTAAAGGTTTCAGGGGAAACTTTAGGAGAAAT
>JALTBO010000037.1 GCA_027075275.1 Desulfurobacteriaceae bacterium | reverse complement strand
TGAGGCTTCCCTCAGGAGAGCTCCGCCTTGTCCACCTTGACTGTATGGCAACGATCGGCCAGGTAGGGAACCTTGACCATGAGAACATCGTTATCGGTAAGGCCGGTCGTTCAAGGTGGTTAGGTATAAGACCAACCGTTCGCGGAACTGCCATGAACCCTGTTGATCACCCCCACGGTGGTGGTGAGGGTAGAACGTTCGGTAAGCATCCCGTTACTCCATGGGGTCAGCCGACCAAGGGATACAAGACAAGACGTTCCAAGAAGTATTCAGACAGATTTATCATTAAACGCCGCAACCAGAAGTAGGAGGTTTAAATGGGACGTTCACTGAAGAAGGGGCCCTACGTTAACCCCAAGATACTCAAGAAAGTCCGTAAGATGAACGAGACGGGAGAGAAAAAGGTAATCAAGGTCTGGGATAGAGCCTGCACAATAGTTCCCGAATTCATAGGCCACACCTTTGCCGTTTACAACGGACAGAAGTTCATTCCTGTTTACGTAACTGAACAGATGGTTGGTCATAGGCTTGGAGAGTTTTCCCTTACAAGAACTTTCCGTGGCCATGCAGGACAGAAAGTAGCTAAGAAGAAGTAAGGAGAGGTAGAAGATGGCTGTTGAGCAGAGAGATTACTATCAAGCAGGAGAGAGGGGTTTTGCAACCCCAACTGAGGCAAGGGCCATCTGGAGAAGGGCGAGAATGTCCGCCTCTAAAGTGAGGTTGGTTGTTGATCTTATTAGAGGAAAGCAGGTTGACAACGCCCTTGCAATTCTTCAGAACAGTCCTAAAAAAGCTGCCCGTATGGTTGAGAAAGTTTTAAAAAGCGCAATTGCTAACGCTGAACAGAAAGGATTGGACCCTGAAGAACTCATTGTTAAAAGGGCTTACGTTGATGAAGGCCCAACAATGAAGAGGGTTAGGCCTAGGGCTATGGGAAGGGCCAACATCAGGCGCAGGAGAACCTGCCACATTACCGTTGTGGTGGGTAAACCTGAGGAGAAAAAGTAATTTCGGAGGTAAACCTTGGGACAGAAAGTTCACCCAATAGGATTTAGACTCGGTATCACAAAGGACTGGGAGTCCAAATGGGTTATTAAGGAAAAGAAGAAGTTTGTTGATACGCTTCATGAAGATCTTAAGATCCGCAACCTTATAAAGCAGAAGTACTACCACGCCGGTATTGCCAGGATTGATATTGAGAGGACCCTTGACAGGATCAACATCAGGATCTGGGCTGCAAGGCCTGGTCTTCTTATTGCAAGGAAGGGAGCTGAAGTAAAAGCTCTCAGGCGCTTTCTTGAAGACCTTACAGGAAAGAGCGTTTACATCAACATCGAAGAGGTTAAGTATCCCCAGCTTAACGCTCAGCTTGTTGCTGAGAACGTTGCATCACAGCTAGAGCGCCGTGTGGCGTTCAGGCGTGCCATGAAGAGGGTTATTGCAGATGCGATGAAAGCTGGGGCTAAAGGTATTAAGGTTCAGTGTGCCGGAAGGCTCGGCGGTGCCGACATGGCAAGGAAAGAGTGGTACAGGGAAGGTCGTGTTCCGTTGCAGACAATCCGAGCCGACATAGATTATGGCACTGCCGTTGCGAAGACCAAGTACGGTGTTATCGGCGTTAAGGTCTGGATCTACAAGGGAGACGTTTACAAGGACGAAACTGAGGAGCTCCTCAAGAAGATTGAGAAAGAAGTAAAACAAGAGATGGCGAGAGGTGAGTAACCATGTTAATGCCGAGGAGAACCAAATACAGGAAGCAGCAGAGAGGAAGGTTAAAGGGTAAGTCCTACAGGGGAAACAAACTTGCCTTTGGAGATTACGGCATTCAGGCCCTTGAGCCTCACTACGTTACTACCAACCAGATTGAGGCTGCAAGGGTTGCCATGACAAGGACAATGAAAAGGGGCGGTAAGGTCTGGATCCGTATCTTCCCCGACAAGCCCTACACAAAGAAGCCCCTTGAAACCCGTATGGGTAAGGGTAAAGGTAACGTTGAAACCTGGGTGGCAAAAGTTCTTCCCGGTCGCATAATGTTTGAAATTGCCGGTGTTCCTGAAGACGTTGCAATGGAAGCCCTCAGGCTTGCCATCCACAAACTCCCCATGAAGTGCAGAATTGTTAAAAGGGAAGAAACTCCAGCTGGTGAGGAGTAAGAGATGAAGAAATACACAGAGGAACTTAGGAAGAAGTCTAACGAGGAGCTCCTTAAAATGGTCAGGGAGCTCAAGGAGAAACTTCTTAAACTTCGTTTTAAAAACGCCTTTGGTCAGCTTGAAAATCCTATGGACATCAGGAAAACGAGGCGTCAAATTGCCCGCATCCTTACAATTCTTAGAGAGCGCGGCGTTAAGGCTTAACGGAGGAGACAATGGCAGAAAGGGTTAACAGGAGAAAGGTAAGGGTTGGCGTGGTTGTAAGCGACAAGATGGACAAAACTGTTGTTGTTCGCGTTACAAGGGAGTTTCGCCATCCCGTTTACGGTAAGAGGGTTAAGCTCTCAAAGAAATACATGGCACACGATGAGAACAACCAGTGCCAAGTTGGAGATGTTGTAAAAATTATGGAAACAAGGCCTCTCTCCCGCCACAAAAGGTGGAGAGTGGTTGAGATTATTGAGAAGGCCAAGAAGCTTGGAGAGGTTTCTGAGGAAACTCCAGAAACTACGCAGGAGTAAATCCTTTTAAAGGAGTGTAGCGATGATTCAGGTTCAAACATACCTCAACGTTGCAGATAACACTGGAGCAAAGAGAGTTCAGTGCATAAGGGTTCTTGGCGGTTCAAACAGGAAGTACGCATCCCTTGGTGACCAGATAGTAGTTACAGTTAAGGATGCTGCTCCGAACGCAACCGCCAAGAAAGGAGAAGTTTACAGGGCTGTTGTTGTCAGGACCAAGAAAGAGGTTCGTCGCCCCGATGGAACCTACATAAAGTTTGACGACAACGCAGTTGTTCTCCTCAACAAGCAGGGTGAACCACTTGGAACCCGTATCCTTGGACCGGTTGCCCGTGAGGCAAGGCAGAAAGGGTTTACGAAAGTCACAACCCTTGCTCCGGAAGTTATATAAGGGAGGAATCTAATGGCTAAGAAGAAGTTCAAGATAAAGGCTGGTGATAAGGTTGTTGTTATAGCCGGGAAGGATAAGGGAAAAGTGGGAAAAGTTCTTAAAGTCCTTCCCGAAGAGGAGAGGGTAATCGTTGAGGGCGTGAGGCTCGTTAAGAAACACCTTCGCCCCAGTCAAAAGTACCCCGAAGGGGGAATTATTGAGAAGGAAGCTCCCATCCACATCAGCAACGTTATGCTTGTTGACCCTAAAACTGGAAAGCCTACAAGGGTTGGTATTAAGTTTGTTGACGGTAAAAAAGTTCGTTACGCCAAGCGTTCCGGCGAGATCATTGATGAGATAAGCAAACCCCAGAAGGCGGGTCGGTAATCCGCTGACCAAGGAGGAGTGATGGCTGAAGAGAAATACGTTCCAAGGCTTAAAAAGAAGTATCAGGAAGAAGTTGTTCCTGCTCTTATGAAAAAGTTCGGCTACAAAAATGTTATGGAAGTTCCAAAGATTGAGAAGATTGTTGTTAACATGGGTGTCGGTGAGGCCGTTCAAAACATTAAAGAGCTTGAAAATGCTATGAACGACCTTGCTCTCATTACCGGTCAGAAGCCTTCCGTTAGGAGGGCAAAGAGGTCTGAGGCCGGATTTAAGCTCCGTAAGGGGATGCCCATTGGAGCTAAAGTTACGCTTAGAAGAGATAGGATGTGGGACTTCTTAGACAGGCTTATCTCTATGGCCCTTCCAAGGGTTAGGGACTTTAAAGGTCTTTCTCCCAAGTCCTTTGACGGAAGGGGTAACTACAACTTCGGTCTTGAGGAACAGACCGTTTTCCCTGAAATTGACTACGACAAGGTTGACAAAATTAGGGGAATGAACATTACTATCGTCACAACTGCTGAAACCGACGAGGAGGCTAAAGCTCTCCTTGAAGCTTTAGGATTCCCATTCAGGAAGTAATCAGGAGGAATAGATGGCAAGGAAAGCACTGATAGTTAAGGCTCAAAAAGAGCCAAAGTATAAGGTGAGGAAGTACAACAGGTGTCCCCTGTGTGGACGCCCAAGGGGATACATAAGGGCCTTTGGAATGTGCAGGCTCTGTTTCAGAACACTTGCCCTTCAGGGTAAAATTCCCGGCGTTAGAAAGGCAAGCTGGTAAAAACTTGTAGGAGAGGTAAAAGAGCCATGATGATGGACAGCGTTGCAGATTTCCTTACCCGTATAAGGAACGCTAACCTTGTTTACCACGAAACCGTTGATGCTCCCTACTCTAAGGTGAACGAGGCTATTGCTAAGATTCTTAAAGAAGAGGGTTTCATTAAGGATTACGAGATAGTTGAGGAGCCCTTCAAGAGGGCTAAAAACCCTGAGAACAAGAAGAAAATCATCAGAATTCACATGAAGTACGGCCCCAACAAGGAGAGGGTTATCAACGAGATTAAAAGGGTTTCAAAGCCCGGTAGGCGTATCTACGTTGGTAAAGACGAGATTCCCCTTGTGAAGGCCGGTCTTGGAGTGGCTATCCTCTCTACAAATAAGGGGATTATCCCCGGCTACAAGGCCAGGAAACTCGGAGTTGGCGGAGAGGTTCTCTGCTACGTCTGGTAAAACCACTAAAGGAGTGTGGAGATGTCAAGGATAGGAAGGCTTCCGGTTGAGATACCACAGGGCGTAACTGTAGAGGTAAAGCCCGGAAACCACGTTATAGTTAAAGGACCAAAGGGGCAGTTAGAGTTTACCTTTAACCCAAAGCTCACAATTAAGGTTGAGGACAACAAGGTTATAGTTGAGAGGCCCAACGATGAGAAGCAGATGAGAGCTCTCCACGGAACAACCAGAGCTCTCATCAACAACATGGTTATCGGAGTCTCAAAAGGGTTTGAGAAAGTCCTTGAGGTAAAAGGTCTTGGTTACAGGGCATTTGTTAAGGGAGACACTTTGGAGCTCCACTTAGGTTTCTCCCACCCTGTCCTCTACAAGATTCCTGAGGGTATTCAGATAGAGGTTGACAGGGACAACAACATCTACGTCCGCGGAATTGACAAGCAGAAGGTTGGCCAGGTTGCTGCTGAGATTCGCTCCTTTAGGCCGCCTGAGCCCTACAAGGGTAAAGGTATCAGGTACAGGGGCGAGAAGATCATCCTCAAAGCCGGTAAATCTGCTAAGAAGTAACCTTAGAGGGGAGAGAAAATGGCAAAGCTTACAAGGCGTGAAAGGATTGCTAAGAAACATAGAAGGGTCAGGAAGAAGATATTTGGAACTCCTGAAAGGCCGAGGCTTGCAGTTTACAAGAGCCTTAAGCACATCTACGCTCAGATTATTGACGATACAAAGGGAGTTACCCTCGTTTCCGCTTCAACTCTTGATAAGGAGCTCAGGGATAAGCTCCCCGAGCTTACAAAAACTGAAGAAGCGAGAGAAGTGGGTAAGCTCATTGCAAGACGTGCCCTTGAGAAGGGCATCACGAAGGTTGTTTTTGACCGTGGCGGTTTTATCTACCACGGCCGTATAAAGGCTCTGGCAGAAGGTGCCAGAGAAGGTGGACTTGAATTTTAGGGAGGTAGTTGATGGCTAAGAGAGTTAGACCTGAAGGGCTTGAGCTTAAAGAGAGGCTTGTCCATATCAACAGGAACGCTAAAGTCGTTACAGGTGGTAGGAAGTTCAGCTTTACAGCTTTCGTTGTAGTTGGAGACGGTAAAGGAGTTGTAGGATTCGGTAGAGGTAAGGCTGCTGAGGTTCCAGATGCCATAAGGAAGGCTACTGAAGATGCCAAGAAGAACCTGATTAAGGTTCCCGTTGTTGACGGAACTATTCCCTATGAGGTTGAGGCAAAGTTCGGCGGTTCAAAGGTTATAATGAGACCGGCTGCTCCCGGTACCGGAGTTATTGCATCTGCTCCTGTTCGTGCTGTTCTTGAGTCTGCCGGTGTTACAGACATCCTTACAAAGGTTATCGGCTCTACAAACCCCCACACCGTTGTAAGGGCTGTTCTTAAAGGGCTTGAGCAGCTTAAGACTCCAGAGGAGTTTGCTAAGCTCCGCGGCGTTCCTGTTGAGGAGCTCCGCAGGCGCTGGAAACTCCCCGGCAGGAGAGTGACCAAAGAAGGTGAAATCATCAGGAGGTAGTGATGGCAAAGGTTAAGATAACCCTCATCAGAGGGCTTGCTGGAAAGAACAAGAGAAAGAAGGCAACTCTGGCAGCCCTTGGCCTTCACAAGAGGGGTGCCACAACCGTTAAGGAGCTCAACCCTGCGATTGAAGGAATGATTGAGAAGGTTAAAGAACTCGTAAAAGTAGAACCTGTGGAGGAGTAAAATGGGACTTGAGCTACATAACTTAAAGCCAAACCCTGGAGCAGTCAGGGAGAAGAAGCGTGTAGGAAGGGGCCACGGCTCCGGCCACGGAAAGACCTCCGGTAGGGGTCAGAAAGGACAGACCGCCCGTTCCGGATGGAAGGGAGGAACAAGGCCCGGATTTGAGGGTGGACAGACTCCTCTCTACATGAGGTTCCCAAAGAGGGGATTCTCAAACGCTCCGTTTAAGAAGGAGTATGCAGTAATCAACGTTGGAGACCTCAACGAGGCTTTTGAGGAGGGAACTGAGATTACACCGGAGCTCCTCAGAGAAACAGGCCTTGTTAAGAGGAAGCTCCCGATAAAAATCCTTGGAGACGGCGAGCTTACAAAGAAGTTCGTTGTTAAGGCCCATAAGTTCTCAGCCTCTGCAAAGGAGAAGATTGAGGCTGCTGGCGGTTCCTGGGAGGAGATAGGTTAAGGAGAATTAAATGAACTTAGCAAAGATAGTTGCTAACGTTACGGAAGTTCCGGAGCTCCGCAGAAGGTTTCTCTTTACGCTGGCCATCCTGGCCGTCTTCCGGCTGGGGGCCCACATTCCAGTTCCTGGCATAAACGTTCAAGCATTGATAGAGTTTTTCCAGAGGGCACAGGGAACGGTATTTGGAATGATGGATGTTTTCTCCGGTGGAGCTCTCAGGAAACTTACAGTCTTTGCCCTCGGTGTAATGCCATACATCAGCTCTGCAATCATCATGCAGCTTTTAACTGTTGCCATTCCTTCCATAGAGAAACTTGCCAAGGAAGAAGGTGAATACGGCAGGAAGAAAATTGCCCAGTACACTCGCTATGGAGCAGTTCTACTCGCCTTTATCCAGGCTTTGGGTATATCCATAGGTCTTCAGAGTTTAACCAGCCCTTCAGGTGTTCCCGTTGTTCCCAACCCCGGCTTCACCTTTATGTTCGTTACAGTTACAACCCTTACTGCCGGTTCAACTTTCCTTATGTGGTTGGGTGAGAAGATAACGGAAAAAGGGATAGGTAACGGAATTTCCCTCCTCATCTTTGCAGGTATCGTTTCCCGTATTCCGAACGCTGTTATAACGATGATTACGATGCTCAAAAACGGTGATATGTCCCTCTTTAAGGCCATAGGCGTTATAGCCATTATCGTTGCAATGATTGCGGCCATTGTCTACATACAGGAGGCAGAGAGGAGAGTTCCACTCCAGTATGCAAGAAGAACGGTTGGAAGACAGGCTGTAGGAAAATACACGAGCTACCTGCCTATAAAGCTTAACCCTGCAGGTGTTATGCCAATTATCTTTGCAGCTTCCGTTCTTATGTTCCCTGCGACAGTTGTTCACTTTATCCACCACCCAATAGCCCAGGCCATCTACGACGCTTTACGGCCGGGGACTACCCTTTATATGGTTATTTACGGAGGTCTCATCTTCTTCTTCACCTACTTCTACACTGCAATCATCTTCAACCCTGAAGAGATAGCAGAAAACCTTAACAAGGCCGGCGGTTTTATTCCTGGCGTAAGGGCTGGAACAGATACTGCAAAGTATTTAGACAGAATAGTTTCAAGGCTCACCTTTGCAGGGGCAATCTTCCTTACCCTCGTTGCAATTATTCCACTCATAATCGTTCAGAGAATGCACCTTCCGTTCTACTTCGGTGGAACGGCAATCCTGATCGTTGTTGGTGTTGCACTTGATACACTCCGCAGAATGGAGGCTTTTGCTCTAACCCTTTCCTATGAAAACTTCTTCCGTAGAAGGCAGAGAAGGTTCAGCCTTGGAGGTTCAAAATGATAAGAGTTGTCTTTTTAGGCCCTCCCGGTGCAGGTAAGGGAACACAGGCCCAGAGAATAGCGGAGAAGTACAACGTTCCCCATATATCTACCGGTGATATTCTTAGAGCCGCAGTTAAAGAAGGAACTGAGCTCGGGAAACTTGCAAAGTCTTACATGGATAAGGGCGAGCTTGTTCCAGACGACGTAATAATTGGAATCATAAGAGAAAGGCTCTCCCAGTCTGACGTTAAAGAGAGGGGCTTCATCTTAGACGGTTTCCCCAGAACACTTGCTCAGGCAGAAGCCCTGGATAAGATGCTTGGGGAACTCTCAATGCCCTTAGACAGGGTTATCTACCTCAACGTAGGCGATGAGGAGATAGTAAAGAGGCTCCTTTCAAGGGGAAGGGTAGACGATACGGAAGAGATTATCAGGAATAGACTTAAAGTCTACAGGGAGCAGACAGCTCCTTTAATTGATTACTACTCTGAGAAATGCCTCCTTGCAGAGGTTTACGGCGTTGGCGATATAGACGAAATAACAAAGAAGATAGAAGATCTCTTAGGTTTGGAAGGTTAGGCCTTGAGGAAGACGAAACACGGAATAATCCTGAAAACTCCTGAAGAAATTGGGAAGCTGAGGACTGCCGCTGCAACAACAATGGAAATTCTCCTTAAGGTTGCAGAGCAGGTGGCTCCAGGAATTACGGCTTTAGATATAGATAAACTTGCAAGGAGTTACTGTAAAGAATACGGTGTGAAGCCGGCCTTTTTAGGTTATGGAGGCTTTCCTGGAGCTATCTGTGTCTCTGTTAACGAGGAAGTGGTTCACGGGCTTCCTACAAAGAAAAAGGTTTTTAAAGAGGGAGACATCGTCTCCCTTGACTTTGGTGCTGTAGTTGACGGCTGGATAGGGGACGTTGCAGTTACAGTCCCCGTTGGGAAGATAAGCGAAAATGCACAAAAACTCATAGACGTTACAAGGGAAGCTCTCTACAGAGGTATTGAAGCTGCAAAGGTTGGAGGAAAGCTGATAGATATCTCAAGAGCAATTCAAAAATATGTGGAATCCCATGGTTTTAACGTTACAAGGGGGTATGCAGGCCACGGAATTGGCCGCTCACTCCATGAGGAGCCGCAGATAACTAACTACGTGTACAAGGGGTACCCCGACATAACCCTTGAACCGGGAATGACCTTTGCCATTGAACCGATGGTTAACGAGGGAACGGGAAGGGTTAAGGTTAAGAGAGACAGGTGGACAGTTGTAACAAAAGACGGTAAACTTTCTGCCCACTTTGAGCACGATATTGCCCTAACGGAGAACGGGACTATAATTATGTCCGCAATTTAGCGCTAACGATTTTTACCAGGAGAAGTAATGGCTAAGGAGAAAGGAATTCAGGTAGAGGGTAAGGTAGTAGAGGCTTTACCCAACGCCTACTTTAAGGTTGAGCTTGATAACGGGCATCAGGTTCTTGCCCACGCTTCAGGAAAGATGAGGGTCCACTTTATAAGAATTCTGCCAGGCGACCGTGTGGTCGTTGAGCTGAGCCCCTACGACTTAACGAGGGGAAGAATTATCTACAGGAAAGGATAAACCGTCCCTTCAGATACCGCGGCTAACGGCACGAAACACTAAAGGAGAGGTTTGAGATGAAGGTAAGACCGTCTGTCAAGAAGATCTGCCCCAAGTGTAAGATTATCAGACGTAAAGGGGTTGTAAGGGTTATCTGTGAAAACCCGAAACACAAACAGAGACAAGGTAAGTAAGGAGGAAAGCTGTGGCGAGGATAGCTGGAGTTGACATTCCAGACAACAAGAAGGTTCCCTACTCCCTTGCCTACATCTACGGTATAGGGATAAAGAGCGGTTTTAAAATTTGCGAAAAGGCCGGGGTTGACCCTGAGAAAAGGGTAAAGGACCTTACAGAGGAAGAAATTGCGAAGATAAGGAAAATTATTGAGAACGAGTACAAAGTTGAAGGTGATCTTAGAAAAGAGATTGCAATGAACATTAAACGCCTTATTGAGATCGGCTGTTACAGGGGCGTTCGCCACAGGCTTGGGCTTCCCGTTCGTGGTCAGAGGACCAGAACGAACGCCAGAACCCGTAAGGGACCAAGGAAGACTGTTGCAGGTAAGAAAAAGGCGCCTAAGAAGTAATTGAAGGAGGTAATTGATGGCCAGGCCTAAGAAAGGCACTAAAAAGAAACAGAAAAGGACTGTCGGTTTTGCTATAGCTCACATTCAGACTTCCTTTAACAACACCATTGTTACTTTTACCGATAAGGAAGGAAATACCCTTTGCTGGGAAAGCGGCGGAACTGTTGGTTTTAAGGGAACGAGAAAAAGCACTCCATATGCCGCTCAACTTGCAGCTACTAAGGCTGCTCAGAGGGCTATGAAGGAGTTTGGTGTTAAAGATGTTGAGATAAGGATCAAAGGAAACGGTGGCGGAAGAGAAACCGCCATTAAAGCTATAGCTGCAGCAGGTCTTAACGTTAAAGTTATCCGCGACGTTACTCCAATTCCCCACGACGGCTGCAGACCACCAAAGAGAAGAAGGGTTTAACGGAGGTAGTAAATGGGTAGGTATACAGGACCAAAGTGGCGTATTGCCAGAAGGCTGGGCGTTAACATATACGTTGGAGAGGAGAAGTCTCAAAAGGGTAAATCTGTTCTTGATAGAAGGCCTTACGCTCCCGGTCAGCACGGCCGTTCCCGCAGGAAGATCTCCTACTATGGCCGTCAGCTTATGGAAAAGCAGAAGGTTAAGTACTACTACGGTGTAAGAGAAGGCCAGTTCAGGCGCTTCTACGAAATGGCCGAACGTATGAGAGGCCAAACAGGTGAGAACCTTCTCAAGCTCCTTGAAAGCAGGCTTGACAACGTTGTTTACAGACTCGGTTTTGGTAAATCCCACAGACATGCAAGACAGTTAGTTGTTCACGGCCACATTCTCGTAAATGGAAAGAAGGTTGACAGACCTTCATATCTTGTTAAGCCAGGGGACGTTATTGAGGTTAAGGAAAAGAGTAGAGAGATCCCTCAGATTAAAGAGGGGATTGAACTTGCTCAGAGAAGAGGTATCCCTTCCTGGCTTGAGCTTGATGCTGAGAACTTTAAGGGAGTTGTGAAGGCAGAGCCGACACGCGAAGAGATTGAGATTCCTATTGAGGAACACCTGATTGTAGAGCTCTACTCCAAGTAATAGCTAACGCTTTTCGGAGGAAGATAATGGTTGAGTTTATAACTCCCGATAAGTTTAAGTGGGAGGAGCATACCGATACTTACGGCCGTTTTGTGGTGGAGCCTTTAGAGAAGGGTTACGGTATTACTGTTGGTAATGCTTTAAGGCGTGTTCTCCTTTCTTCAATAGAGGGTGCGGCTCCAACGGCTGTTAAGTTTGAGGGGGCTTACCACGAGTTTACTACCCTTCCCGGGGTTGTTGAAGACGTTACAGAGATAGTTCTCAACATAAAAAAGCTGAGGTTTGTTCTTCACGGAGACGGGCCTGTTTTTATTGAGCTGAAGAAGAAAGGTCCTGGTAAGGTTTATGCGAAGGATTTTGAACTTCCTTCTCAGGTGGAGCTCCTCACCCCAGACCAGGAGATAGCCACTTTAGACAATGAGAACTCGGAGATAGAGATACACCTCAGGATAGACAGGGGTAAAGGTTTTGTCCTCTCTGAGGACATCCAGGAGATCTTTGAGATAACAACTCTCGGCTGGATACCTCTTGATGCTGACTTTTCGCCTATAAAGAAGGTTACTTACAAAGTTGAGGATACAAGGGTAGGAAGGAGGACAGACTACAACAAGCTCACCTTTGAGATCTGGACCGATGGCAGTATTTCTCCAAAGGATGCTCTTGTAAGGGCCTCCAATATTCTCATAGATCACTTCTCCCTTGTAAGGGATAAGCTGGTTGAAGCTCTTTTTGCTGTTGAGGAAGTAAAAGAGAAATCTGAATCTTCAGAGGTTCTTTCTCAAACACTTGAGGAGGCCGGTTTAACAGGAAGGGCACTAAAAGTTCTTAAGGAGCATGGAATAGAAACTGTTGGAGACCTTGTTAAGCTTACAAAGAAGGAGCTTGAAAGCCTTAAAGGTCTGGGTAAGAAGTCCTTGGCAGACATAGAGAAGTTCCTGTCTTCTCTCGGACTTGAATTGGGAGGTAAAGAGGAATGAGGCATAGAGTAAAGAGGAAAAAACTGGGAAGGCCCACAGAGCATAGAGTTTTGATGCTTAGGAACCTCGTTACAGATCTTATGGAACACGGTAAAGTGGTTACAACAGTTGCAAGGGCCAAGGAGCTCCGTCGTATGGCCGACAGACTTATAACAAAGGCCAAGCAGGAAGATAAGGTTAAGGCCATCAGGGATGTTCTTGCTGTTGTGACAAAGAAGGATATTGCCTATAAAGTAGTTAACGAGATAGCTCCGAAGTACAAAGACAGGAACGGCGGTTACACAAGGCTTCTTCATTACGATTTCAGGAAGGGAGATGCTGCTCCTACTGCCATAGTTATGCTTGTTGAGCCTTCAGAGGAAGAAAAGAGCTCAGAGCAGTAGAAGTTACTTGATTTAACAGGTAGAGCCCCCGTTTGGGGGCTTTTTTATTTGTAAGGGTTAGTTATTCCTGACAGGTACTTCAATCTCTATCTTACCTTTTGTGTTTTCACTCTCTGTAATGTGAATGTTGACCCCGCTTGTGTCTATAAACGGGAACTCTTCGAGGGCTTTAAGTATTGCTTCTTTAACCGCTTCAACGGCGTTTGGCGGTAAACCTGCCCGGTCGTACTTTAGTATCAGCTGAAGCCTCTTCTTTGCTACCTCTTTTGCAGGAGGTCTGCCGAAGGCGTCTCTTAATCTATCCATAAGTCCCATCATTCGCTCCCAAAGAGTCTTTTTAATTTTTCCAGGAATCCTTCAGAATAAGTCCACTTGGGTATAGGAATTTCTTTTCCTAAAAGTCTTTCGGCGATGTTTCTAAGTTCCTTTCCTGCAACTGAATCTTCAAAGAGGACAGCTGGTTCTCCTCTGTTAATGTACGAAACCATGTTTTTATCTTCAGGAACAACGCCTAACAGGTCAAGACTAAGTACTTGAAGGACATCCTCTACGTCTAACATGTCTCCCCTTGCAACCTTTTTTGGATCTAACCTGTTGATTACCAGTTTGGGTTCCGGTTTCTGCATGGCTTCACATAGGCCTACTACTCTGTCTGCGTCTCTGATGGAGGCCATTTCAGGGTTTGCAACGACAATAATTGTGTCTGCAGGGGTTACCGCAGTTTTAAACCCTTCTTCTATACCAGCCGGTGAGTCTATAAAGATAAAGTCAAACTTATCACGGAGCTCCTCAACTATCTTTACCAGGTCTTCCGGTTTTACTGCACTTTTATCCTTTGTTTGAGCTGCCGGAAGGAGGTAGAGGTTTTTTGTTCTTTTATCCTTCACCAGGGCTTTTTCCGGTGGAACAACTCCTTCAACAACGTGGACGATATCGTAGACTATTCGGTTTTCAAGACCTAAGACGAGGTCAAGGTTCCTCAAACCTATGTCAGCGTCTATTGCTACAACTTTATAGCCTTTCATTGCAAGGGCTGTGGCAACGTTCGCCGTTACTGTGCTTTTTCCTACTCCTCCCTTTCCTGACGTAATGCATACAACTTTATCTGCCATTAATTTCTCCCCGTTTTATGTTCTACCTTTATTTTCCCATTTTTTACTTTAAGTTTAAAATTAACATAGGACTCCTTCCTTTCAAAAGGAACCTGCTTTCCGCATACTTCTAATATCGGGGCCTGGAAGTATAGTGCTCTTACCTCACACTCCTTTTTCCCTATTCCAGCCCTTACAAACCCCATAAGGTTGCCCATAACGTAGACGTTCCCCCCGGCTTCTACCTCCGCTCCGGGATTAACATCCCCCATAATTACCACGTCTCCTGTTGATGTTATTTTATCTCCCGATCTTAATGTCTTTTTGATGAATTTCACTTCTTCGTTATCGGCTCTCTCCTTTATCTTTTCAATCTCCATACTTGACAGATCACACGGAATACCCAGTTTAATGCAGAGCTCCCTGTTTTCCTTTACGTTTGTTTTGAATCCGCAGAAGGTTAGCTCATCTATCGTCTTAAAGTAGTTGAGGAGTTCCTCAACCTCCTCTACAGTCAGAGTTCTGTTTTCTACCGACAGGATAAAACGGGAGCCTTTAAAGAGCTGCCTCTTTTCGGCTACGAACTGTTTTATCCCGTTCAGGTCAAAGTTAGAGCCGTCTGTAAGGAGCTCTATCGCTATTACGTTTGTTCCTCTTAGCTTAAAATCCATTCTACACCCCTCTAATTTGTAAATTCTAACAGGATTGGAGGAGACAATGAAGTTTTTATCTTCAAAAAAGTCAGGTAGGATCGCCATTTTCGGGGTGCCTTACGACTCAACAACCTGTTTCAGGCCAGGTGCAAGGTTCGGTCCTAACGGTATCAGGTTCTTTTCTGAAAATTTGGAGGAGTACAGCCTCTCCCTTGGGAAGTCGCTTGAAGATGTTGACTTCTACGACGCTGGAAACGTTGAGGTTCCAGCAGATCCGGAAGGTATGGTTGAATCGGTTTACTCTTTTTTAAGAGGGATTGATGTTCCCGTTCTTCTTGGAGGGGAACATTCAGTCACTTTTCCCGTTGTAAAAGCGCTCCATGAAAGGTATGGAAATTTAACGGTTGTCCACTTTGACGCCCATGCAGACCTGAGGGAGAGCTACTCGGGGACTCCCTACTCACACGCCTGTGTCATGAGAAGGGTTCTGGATTTGGGAGTTTCAATTGTTCAGGTAGGCATAAGGAGTGCAACTAAGGATGAGGCGGAGCTCCGCCGCCAGAGCCCCAACATAACCGTTGTTAACTCTCTGTCTGAACTTCTCTTTCTCCTTCCACGTGTAGATACCCCACTTTACTTCTCCATTGATATTGACTTTTTTGATCCTGCATATGCTCCGGGAACGGGAACTCCCGAACCTCCTGGTGCTTCTCCGGTTGAATTCTTTGACTTCATCTATAAATTACCAGCCGTCAACGTTGTGGGGTTTGACGTAGTTGAAGTTTCTCCCCCTTACGACCCCAGCGGTATTACTCAGATGCTTGCAGCAAAAATTGTTAGAGAACTTTTAATAAAGTTCTGGGGGTAGGAATGCTCTGGTTTACCGAGTATTACGGTGGAGAGGGGATGGAGCTCTCCGGAACCGGCTTAACCGTTAAAGTGAAGTCTGCCATCAGGAAAAGAACGCCGTACCAGGAACTTCTCCTCCTTGAGACTGAAGACTGGGGGAAAATGCTTGTTCTGGACGGTGCCATTCAGACAACAGAGAGGGACGAGTTTATCTACCACGAGATGATAGTTCACCCTGCCGCCTTCACCTTTACCCGCCAGATTGAGAGGGTTCTGGTTATAGGAGGAGGAGACGGAGGAACCGTTAGAGAAGTCCTAAAGCACGAACCAAAGCAGGTAGATATGGTTGAGATAGACAGGGACGTTGTTGAGTTTGCAAAGGAGTACTTACCTACAATCTCCTGCAGACTCAACGATGAAAGGGTTAACCTCATAATTGGAGACGGAAGGGAGTTTGTGAAAGATAAAGAGGGGATTTACGACCTGATAATCGTTGACTGTTCAGATCCTATCGGCCCCTCAAAAGTCCTCTACGAGGAGAACTTCTATAAAGATGCAGTAAAGGCGCTGAAACCTGATGGAATTTTTGTTACACAGTCTGAATCCCCCTTTGCCCAGAGGAGGATTCACGTAAAGGTTGTTGAGGAGCTCTCCAAGGTCTTCAAAATTGTTCGCCCTTACCTTGCTTTTATTCCAACCTACCCTTCTGGTATGTGGAGTTTTACAATTGCCTCAAACAGGTTAGACCCACTGGGAGCTGCTCCTTCTGCTTTAGGAAGGCTCTACAGGGAGTTTGTTGAGAGGAATGGAGAGCTCAAATATTACAACCCGGAAGTCCACTACGGAGCCTTTGCAATACCAAACTTTGTATACAGGGAGGAGTAGAAATGGAAATACTTGAACAGATTGCAAGGGAAGCTGAGACAAACACACAGGTTCCCGCCTATCCCAGGAGCGTTGAAAAGGTTATTGCTGCCGTAATGTCCTCTCCAAACTTCTGGAAAATAGTTGACCTCTCAGACGAGCCCCTTCCCTTAGTTGCTGAGATCCTCAAGCTTCTCAACAAGCACGATCTTGTTGCCTTTGAGGGAAACCAAATACTACTTACAGAGGCCGGAGCCGAGCTTGCAGGGAAGCTTGGAATTGAACCCTTCGTCTCTCACAGGTGTCCTACCTGTAAAGGAAGGGGAGTTGTTATTGATGAGTCCTTAAGGCCTGCATTTGAGAAATTCTTGAAAATCCAGGAGAACAGGCCTCCTGCCATTCACCAGTACGATCAGGGCTACGTAACACCCGAGAATACCTTTGCAAGGGTAGCACTTGCCGATGACAGGGGAGACTTAAGGGGGAAAAAGGTTGTTGTTCTTGGAGATGACGACCTTATGAGCATTGCACTTGCTCTCTCCGGGCTTCCTGCAAAGGTGACAATCCTTGAGATTGACGAGAGGCTTGTAAACTTTATCAAGGAAGTTTCTGACGAGTACAACCTCAACATAGATGCCAGAGTTCACGACCTCCGCCAGCCCCTTCCAGAAGACGTTGTTGGAGCCTACGATACCTTCTTCACAGATCCACCTGAAACCGTTGAGGCCATAAAGGCATTTGTTGGAAGAGGGGTTGCAACACTTAAAGGGCCAAGGTGTGCCGGTTACTTCGGAGTTACCCGTAGAGAGTCTTCAGTTGACAAGTGGAGGAAGATCCAGGAAGTTCTCATAGACATGGGTCTTGTTATCACAGATCTTCTCCACAACTTCAACGAGTATGTCAACTGGGACTACTATGAGGAGATGAGGGGATGGCAGCTTACTCCTGTTAAAGAGCCTCCAAAAGAGATCTGGTATAGGTCAACACAGTTCAGAGTTGAAACTGTAAGAGGTTTCAGAGGCTTTAACGGACCAATAGTTGGTGATATCTACAACGACGCAGAGAGCTCCACAACCTAAGAGCCTATTTGGCGGGCTTTTTGCCCGCTTTCTCTATCATATAGTTAAAGAGCTTAACAACGAAAGGTCCAATCAAATTCTGAACAACGCTGTAAAAAACGGCCGGAAGTGCTGAGAGAGCTCCCCAGTGGGAAACAGCCAGAACAGTTGCAAGGCCTGAGTTCTGCATTGCCGTTTCAATAGAAATCGTTATCCTCTCAACCTTTGGAATGCCTAGAAACCTTGGAATGACGTATCCTAACCAGAAGCCGAAGAGAAGATGAAGAAGAGAACCCAAAAGTAAAAGCTCAAAGGTTTTAAACGGTAGAGAGAGAATCTTTTCCCTTCCAGCTGAAACAACAAAACCGACAATTAAAACGACGGCAACCGTTGAGTAGGCGGGAAGGTAAGGCTTAATCCTTTTCACTCTTTCACCGAACCTGCTGTTTATCCAGACTCCTAAAACAACAGGAATAAGAGTTATCTGAACCATATCTAAGAACAGCTTGAACGCATCCACTTTAACGACCTTTCCGGCCAGTACTTTCGTAAGGATTGGTGTGAGAACCGGAGAGATTAAAGTGTTTATTCCTGAAAGGGCTAAGGAAAGGGCAAGGTTCGCTCCAGCCAGAAAGTTGTAGACGTTTGAGACAACTCCCGTGGGACAGGATCCTGTTAAAACCTGGCCGGCTATAAATACCTTTGGTAAGTCCCTGTAAAGCCACAGTGCAACTAACCAACCGAGGAGGGGCATTACCGAATACTGGGTCAATAGACCTATAAGAACAATCCTGGGTTTTTTAAGAACTGCTTTGAAATCTTCAACTTTTAGCGTTAGACCCATTGAGAGGATTACAGAGCCGAGGAGGGGCTTAATAATCGGCTTAAGGGGAAGGAATGCTCCGGGAAACTTTATTGCCAGAGGAGTAATTATTAAGACCCATAACCAGAGAAAATTGGCTATCAACTTACCTCCTCAATTCGTTTCTGCTATTCTACTCCTAAAGTTTGTTGATACTGTTGTATTAAACTTTAGTTTCAGTTAAACTTTAAACTGCTTGAAAATTCCGGGTTAACTGTGAGGAGAGAGGATGGTGAGGTTCCGATTTTTTGTTCCCTTTTTATTCTTTTTTGGAATAATGATTCATAATTCAATACCTGCTGAAATGTCAGCGAGTGGAGAGGTTCCACAGGTTTCTTTACCCCCTTCAAGTTCACCTTCAGAACCTGGAGTTCCCCAGAGTGGATTTCCCGTCTGGACACCGTGCAAGGGGTGTCAGCACGTTTGGTATTTAACCTGTAGAAATCCAGGGAAAGAAGGCTGTATTGTTGATGGTAAGGAGATTTCTTGGGAAAATTTTGTTAAGAAAGTAAATAAAAGAGCAAAAGTTGTAAGTGTTGAGAAACTGAGGGATGGAACCGTAATTGTCTGGTTTAAATGGTAATTTTTATTGGTGGAGGTGGCGGGATTCGAACCCGCGTCCGGAGATGCGGCCCAGGTAGCTTCTACAGGCTTAGCCTGTGTTTTGCCGTCTCGCTCCGGGGTTAGCCCACAGGCAGGCGCCCCGGAGCCAGCCCTCTAACTTCTCGGGAGCTCCCCCGAGGGCGAGGGGAGTTCCCCAGCCCGCCTCTCTGTCGCCCTACCCGGAGCCGACGGGCGGAGCTCCGGGGGACGTCGCTGCGCTAATTAGGCAGCGAGAGCAAGTTCTTCGTTGGCAACTATCTTGGGTGCCTTTTTAACGAGGTTGGCTCCTCGGCCTGCCGCTACCTGAACCTCTGCATCCCCGTCGAAACCGGTCACCCCCGTATTCATCTGTCGTTTAATAAATATAGACGGGCACAAAATTTGTGCAAGGGCTGAAAATATTGAGAATCAAAGTTTAAAAAGCCACTCCTTCCAGTTTCCCTTTATTTTCCCCTTTCTCCTGTACCTCTCCATCAGTTTCGGACAGGGACAGTTCCTCTCGTATCCGTTCAGCTTTTCAGTAACCTTTAAAACGATCTCCGGAAAGAGGGAAACTGCCCTGTCAACTTTCTCCTTCTCATCTTCCCTCAACATTCCCTCAAAGAGAACACCCTCTTTAAAGGAACTTTCTGCTATTCCTTCAGCGTAGTTGGTAACGTAGCAGAGAGCTCCGTAGCAGATCTCAAGCTCCCTTGCCAGAAAAACCTCTGGAACTAAGGTCATTCCAACTAGATCTGCTCCGAGTTTTTTTAACATTTTGATTTCAGCTCTCGTCTCAAGCCTTGGCCCCTCTGTGCAGGCGTAAACTCCACCGTTGTGGTAGCTCACCTCTAACTCACTTAACGAATCTAAGAGGGCTTTTCTGACACCGGGGCAGAAGAGGGGACTCTGTCTGACAAATCCAAGGCCACCGTTCTCAAAGAACGTCCCTTTCCTCTGCTTTGTAAAGTCTAAAACGTCTTCTGGAACGATAAAATCTCCCGGTTTAAACTCCTCTCTTAACGATCCTGGCCCCGTCCAGGAAACGATAATCTCTGCTCCCAGCTCCTTGGCTGAGTAAATGTTTGCCCTGTAGTTAACAAACGGAGCTGTTGTATCGTAGTCTTTCTCACCGTGGCGGGAGAGGAAAAAATACTCAAAACCGTTGGGGTGCTTGATTTTGTAGATTGGATTTGAGAGGCCGTAAGGAGTATCAACTCTCTTCACCTTTAAAACTTTCCCGAACTTCTCCTTCTCTAATGTGTAAGCTCCACTTCCTCCGATTATCAGGGTTTTAGCCACGGTTTCTCCTTATCTCTGGAGGAGTTATTCTGTGAAGTTTAAAACGTTCTCTGGCAAGTTCTTTAACCCAGTCAATTTTCTGAAACCTCTGAACAAATGGGTCTATAGAGATACCTCCCCTGGGGTTAAACTCCCCGTAAACCTCTATGTAGTAGGGTTCAAGTAGCTTAAACAGGTCGTCGGCTATCTGATTAACAGTATCTTCGTGGAATCCTCTGGCGTTTCTGAATGAAAACAGGTAGAGCTTTAAAGACTTACTCTCAACTAACCACTTATCGGGGATGTACTGGATGTAGATCGTTGCAAAATCCGGCTGGCCTGTTATGGGACACAGGGTTGTGAACTCCGGGCAGTTGAAGGATACCCAGTAAATTCTGTCTGGAAATTTGTTGGGGAACTTTTCCAGAACATCGGGGCTGTAGTTAAACGTGTATTCCGTTTTCTTTCCAAGCTTTGAGACTGTTCCGAAGTCTTTTCTCTCCAATGGGAGCTCCTGAAATTTTAGACAAATTTTACTATCCGGTTTTATGAATCATGATTCAGAGTTTGGAAAGAGGGGGCAGCTGAGCTGCTGCCCCTTTCTCCATAAAGGGGAGGGAGGGGGAAAAGGGGGGATTATGAGTACAATCCACCCTAATATATCATACCATCTGTAGAAAAAATTGGCGTCCCCAGGGGGATTCGAACCCCCGTCGCCGGCGTGAAAGGCCGGTGTCCTAGGCCGGGCTAGACGATGGGGACGCTTTACGTTGATGAGAAATATAGTCATCCTGTATAGTTGTGTCAACCTGTTAAAGGACTATATTGGTTGGAAGAAATCAGGGAGGAAAACCATGGAACAGTTAGTTGTCCTTTACGATAATAGAGCTGTAGAAGGGTTTAAAGCCGATTGGGGTTTTTCCCTTCTGATTGAGCTTGAGGAGGAAACCATTCTTTTTGACACGGGAGCAAAGCCTGATGTATTAAAGTACAATATGGAAGCTGCCGATGTTGATCCGGCCTCTATAGACCGTATTTTCATCTCCCACAATCACTGGGATCACGTAGGGGGGCTTCCTTACGTTCTCCAGTTTAACAGGGAGTTTGAGTTCTACATTCCTGAGAGTGACTGTTTTAATTTTGAAGACAAACTTCCCGACTCTGCCGTCTGCGTTCCTGTTTCTGCTCCTACATACATCTCAGAGAGAGCTCTCTCAACCGGCGTTATGCCTACAGGAATGGAGGAACCTGCAGAGGAACAGTCTTTAATCGTCTTCTCAGATATGGGTCCAGTTCTTATAACCGGGTGCTCCCATCCTGGCATAGTTGATATAGCCAGAAAGGCTGTTTCCCTCGTTGGAGAGGAGCTTTTCCTGACTATAGGAGGTTTTCACCTTTACAGGTCTACAGATGAGGAAATAAGAGAGGTTTCTGACGAACTAAAGAGGTTTACCCGCTTTGTCGCTCCCTGCCACTGTACCGGCGAGAGGGGAATTGAGATTTTCAGGGAGACCTGGGGAGACCGGTTTGTAGAGGCAATGGCAGGAGTTGAAATCCCCTTAACGGAGGAGTAGATGTTTGATGCCCTTGCAGAGAGGATACAGTCAACTTTAGAGAAAATAGGAAGAAAAGGAAAGATTGATGAAGAGACTTTGCAGAAAGGGTTGAGGGAGATAAAGCTTGCTCTTTTAGAGGCCGATGTTAATTATAAAGTGGTTTCCCAGTTCATAAAGGACGTTAGAGAGAAGGCTTTAGGAGCTGAAGTTGTTAAGGGAGTAAATCCTGCACAGCAGCTTGTAAAGATAGTTTACGATGAGTTAGTTGAAGCTTTAGGTGGAGAAGAAGCCAAGCTTAACCTTAAAGGAAAACCTGGGGTAATACTCCTTATAGGTCTTCAGGGTTCCGGTAAAACAACAACAGCAGCGAAGCTTGCAAATTACCTGAAAAAGCAGGGTAAAAAAGTTCTTCTTACCTCTGCCGATGTTTATAGACCTGCTGCAATGCTCCAGCTTAAAAAGCTTGGAGATAAGATAGGGGTTCCCGTTTTCCTGGAGGAAGATGAGAAAGACGCTGTAAAGATAGCTAAAGATGCCCTTGAAAAGGCAAAAGCTGAAGGCTACGATGTTTTAATCATAGATACTGCAGGAAGGCTCCACATAGACGAGGAGCTCCTTGACGAGGCCCGCCGAATAAGGGAGGCAACAAGCCCCGATGAAGTCCTCTTTGTAATAGATGCCATGACCGGTCAGGAGGCCGTAAACATTGCTAAAGCCTTCAACGAATCTGTTGGGATGACAGGAACAATCCTTACGAAGATGGATTCAGACTCCCGAGGTGGTGTAGCTCTTTCTGTTAAAGGTGTTACCGGTAAACCCATAAAGTTTGCTGGTGTCGGAGAGAAGATAGAGGACTTCCAGCCTTTCTATCCGGACAGAGTCGCCTCTCGGATACTTGGAATGGGAGATGTGGTTTCCTTGGTTGAGAAGGCACAGCAGGTAATAGATGAAAAAGAAGCCCTCTCAATGCAGGAGAAGCTTCTCTCCGGTGAGTTTACCCTTGAGGATTTTCGCCAGCAGCTTAGAATGATACAGCGTTTGGGTCCCATTCAGCAGATTATCAGAATGATTCCTGGTCTTGGAAGCCAGAAGGTTTTAAAACAGCTTCAGCAGGCGATAGACGACAAAAAGCTCAAGAGGATAGAGGCCATAATCAACTCAATGACACCTGAGGAGAGGAGAAACCACGCCATAATAAACGCAAGCCGTAAGAGAAGAATTGCCAGAGGTAGTGGAACCTCTGTTAAAGAGGTTGATGCCCTTATAAAACAGTTTGTTCAGATGAAAATGGCGATGAAACAGATGAAGAAGATGCAGAAGAAAATGGCCAAAAAAGGAGGGCGTTTTCCGTTTCCCTTTCTATAGAGGTTGAAGAAGTTCCCATTTTGACTAAAATTAGAGCGCAAAACTTCAGGTAGGAGGAGTGCCTTGGTTAAGATAAGGCTTAAGAAGATGGGAAGGAAGAAGCTTCCCGTATACAAGATAGTTGTTGCAGAGGCTATGTCTAAGAGAGACGGAAAGGCTGTGGATATTCTTGGAACCTACAACCCCAAGTCTAAGGAGCTCCAGTTAGACGTTGAGAAGGTAAAGGAATGGCTCTCAAAAGGGGCTCAGCCTACACCAAGAGTTGCTTCACTGATAAAGAGAGCTCTACAGTAAGGAGGTGAGAGATGTCTGCTCTGAAAGAGATCGTTGAGTGCGTGGCAAAAAGGCTCGTTGACAATCCCGATGCTGTTTCTGTAAATGAGACTGTAGGCGAAAGAACTGTCGTTATTGAGCTTAAAGTTGCTCCAAGCGATTTAGGTAAGGTTATCGGTAAGCAGGGAAGGACTGCAAAAGCTTTAAGGACAATTCTCTCTGCTGCTGCAGCAAAGCAGGGTAAGAAGGCTGTTCTTGAGATAATAGAGTAGCGGCCTGGCCGCTACTCCTCTGTATTTTTTAAGCTTTCCAGCAGTTTGCTAAAGACCTCATCTGATGAGCTGTCCTTTTCAATGAAGAAATAGCTCAGCTTGAAGTTAATAAGAACGTTACGGCTGCTATAGGTCTTTGCCTTCAGGTTTAAAAGCATAAATTTAAGTCTCTGTTCAACAGCCTCAATATCGTTTCTGTTTTTAAGAGGGAAAATTATTCCTATTATCTCGTCCTCTATTTTGAACAGCAGGTCGCTGGGTCTTACGTGTCTATCAATGTAAGTTGCTATGTAGTTTACTATTGACTGCTTATCATTTGGGTCTATCTCTCCTACAACAGAAATTTTTATTCCAACGCAGGCGAGGGTTTCCTCACCTGCAAACTTCATTCTATCTATAAGTCTCTGTATCCTTTCTTTAACGAACCTTGCCTTCGGGATAAATGCCTCTTTATCAACGAGGCTTCTGTAGTCTTCCAGCTCTTTCTCAAGGAGATCCAGGACGTACTCAATACTCTCAAGTTCCTGAATGCTCTCTTTTATAAGCTTTAAAGATTGTTTAATTTTTCCGATTCCTAAACTCTCTTTAATTCCCAATTCCCCACTCCGTAAAAGTTATTTTCTGAAAATTGTATCTCTATCCGGTACTTTTGCCCAGTCTTCAAGGAACCTTTCAATTCCTATGTCTGTTAAAGGATGTTTTGAAAGCTGCTTGATTACTTTAAATGGGATTGTTGCTATATCTGCTCCTATTAAAGCAGCCTGTAAAACGTGTTGTGGGTGTCTTACGCTAGCTACTATTACTTCTGTTTCAAAACCGTAGTTTTCGTATATCTGAACAACTTGTGAGATGAGTTCCATTCCGTCGTGACCTATGTCGTCAAGTCTTCCAACGAAAGGAGAGACGTAAGTTGCCCCTGCCTTTGCAGCAAGAAGTGCCTGTAGCGGAGAGAAGACCAGAGTTACGTTGGTCTTTATCCCTTCTGATGAGAGGATTTTTACTGCTTTAAGTCCTTCTGTCGTCATAGGTATCTTTATTACTACGTTATCTCCAAACTTTGCAAGCTGCCTTGCCTCATCTACCATTCCTTGGGTATCTAAACTAACCACTTCAAGGCTTACAGGGCCAGGAACTGTTTCAACTATCTCTTTTGCTACTTCAAGGAAGGGTCTTCCTGTTTTTGAAATCAGTGTAGGGTTGGTTGTTACTCCATCTATCAGACCCATTTCCATGGCAGCTTTTATCTCGTTAATGTCTGCCGTATCAATGAAAAACTTCATCTCAACCTCCTATCTCCAGAATTTAAGCGATTCGTAGTCTAAAGAGCCGGTTTTTGCCTGGTAAATGAGAGCAGATAACAGAAGAAGTATAACAAAGAGCTCTCCTATCTTCCCTGTTTTAAAGATTTTTAAGCTCAATCGGGGGTAGTACCCGGTTTTATAAGGTATTCCAAGCGGTGTGAGGAGGTCTAAGATAAGGTGTGAGGCGTAACCAACTGTGAACGACAGGAGAAACACTCCTGCTGTTCTGTTAAGCAGGTCTTTGATAGCTATTGATAGGATAAAGAGAAGAAGCACGAGTATCGGGTGGTGGGTTATTCCTCTGTGAGCGTTAAAGAGAGTTCTTTTGGGAGGAAAGGGAAGTCCTTTACTCAGGTCAAGATCTGGAAAAATTGAGCCGAGGGCTGCCGGTATTACCGGTAGTTTCAGGTAAGAAGCCAGTACTACACCTGCTAATATGTGAGTTCCTGCTGTCATCTTATCAGTTCTCTGATAAAAGGATTTTGGCGGAGCTCCCTTTCTAAGTTTGTTGTCTGGCCGTGGCCGGGAATCAGGGTTGCTGAGTGGTCAACCTCTTTCAAAACTTTGAATATGGAGCGTTTAAGTTCCTGGAAGTTGCTCATCGGCAGGTCGTACCTTCCTATACTGTCTCTGAATATCAGGTCTCCTACAACTACAATTTCCCCTTCAGGGGAGTAGAGAACGATGCTTCCCGGCGAGTGGCCCGGTGTATGGAAAACTTTAAAGGTATAGCTACCAAGTTCCAGCGTACTTCCTTCTTCTAAAGTCCTGTCGGGCTGTGGTGAGTATTCAGCTCCTGCAAGCTGACCTATCTCATTTTCTACCCAGAAGTTCAGATTTCTTGCGGCTTCCGGGTGCATCAGTAGTTCTGCTTCGGGAAAGGTGAGCTTTGCCCAGGCGTTTGCAGCAATGTGGTCGGGGTGTTCGTGTGTGTTTACAATGTACTTTACTTTAAGCTCTTTTCTCTCCACTTCGTCCTGTGCTTTTTCAACGGCTTCTCGGCTTCCCGGGTCAACAAGCATGGCCTCTTTTGTTTTTTCGTCCCAGATAAGCAGCGTGTTAACAATGAAGGGGCCGTTAGGAAAGATTTTAACCTCCATTACTCTTCCTCTAAAACTATAAAGTCGGCGATTTCTTCTAAATCTATGTATTCGTTTGCCGCCTGTATTATCTCTTTTGCCGTTATGCTTTTGAAAGAGATGACTTCAACCTTTATTCCCTTTGCTTTCAGGAAGTTTATCAGGTCTACAAAGTCTCCATCTCCGCTCATCAGAACTACAATGTCAACTTTTCTGCTTTCGGCCATTGCTATTGCGTCTATGGCTATTCCCATGTCCCAGTCGGCTTTGTACTCAACTCTGTCCCAGTTGTAGAACTTTTTAGGTTCTTTCAGTTTTATCTCATATCCTATGTTTTTAAGAACGTGAATAAAGCTGTCCTGATTAACCCTTTCAAGGTCTACAAGGTAGGCTATTGCTCTGTAGAGGCTTCTCCCTCTAACTCCAATTCTTAGGAGGTTTTTGAAGTCTACCTTTTTTTTCAGTGTGTTCTTGGCTCCGTAGTAGAGGTTCTGCATGTCAACTAAAACAGCAACAGATAGGTGTTCCTTTCCTCTGTCCCTCTCAAGTAGTTCCTTCGCTTTCAACTTTTCCTCCGATGTCGCAGGTGTATCTGTTCCAGACTGCAAGTGGTGGTTCGCAGTAAGGGTCTTCTTTTAATTTCTGCAGGAAACTGTTCAGGTTTTCCTCTGTTATCAGTTTCATTCCTATTCCGTAAGCCGACAGGGCGTATATTACTCCTTTTCCAAGGGGAAGGTTGTTAACAGCTATACAGTCCACTCCTTTTTTTGCCAGTAGCTCAACCAGTTCTATGCACTTTCCCATTTTCAGGTTCTTTGCCGGATTTTTAAGTCTTTCAACTGTTTCAAATCCGTTTTCTCCGTGTTTTAGGATGAGCACTTCAGGGCACTCTGCGAACCTGTCACACACTCTATTTCCGTTTACGGGAACTGCGTAGAGCTTCGCCCTCTTTTCTTCAGGTTCAAAGTGGATTATGAGCTTTTCTATGAACGGGATTTCTCTCTTTACTACAGCCTCTACTTCGTGGACTATGTTGTGGGCTTTTTCTAAGTCGTTTGTTGCAACTGTTACTTCGGCTTCTATGAACTTGTAACTGCCGGAGCTCCGTCCCGTTACGCTCTTTACCTCAGAGACGAGAGGGTGGGATTTGAGGAGCTCCTCAATTCTGTCAAGAGTCTCTTTATCAATGGAAGCGTCCAGCAGAACTTTTAGGGCTTCAACAAATATTTCGTAGCCGGTGTGGAAGATGAAGATAACGATTATCAGAACTGCAATCTTTTCAATTATGGGGTATCCCAAATAGTTTCCGATAATTCCAATTAGAACAACAACTGCTGAGAACATGTCTGTTTTGATGTGTTCTGAGTCTGCTATGAGGCTGGGGGAGTGGAGCTCCTCCCCTTTTTTCCTCTCAAAACGGGAAAAGAGGTAGGTTACAGCAATTGTGATGAGGACGGCACCAACGGCTATTCCTATATTCTCTATCCGATAGCTCTTTTCCTCAAAGAATGTCTCTTTCGCTATCTCGTAACCGGCAAAGAAGATTGCAAGGGCGCTTACAAGAGAAATGAAGTTTTCAACTTTGTAGAGGCCGTAAGGGAAACCCTTAATCCTCATGTTCGCTATGACAATTCCTGCGTAAACGGAGAGGGAAGCTGCAAGGTCTCCAAGGGAGTGGATGCCGTCGGCAACAAGGGCTTTGGAACCTGAAAGGAATCCTGCTACAAGTTTTAACACCGATAGGAACAGGTTAACGGCAATTGAGTAAAGGGCTATTTTCTTCTTCTCTGCTGCTGCGTTCACTTCCATTTAAAACTCCGGGTCAAGAATGTCGTTGAGTATTTCTGAAGTCCTCTGGAGCTTCTCCCTATACCTTTTCCAGCTCTCTACGGCGCTTATATCGTTTCCGCTTCTCTTTGCCTTTGCCAGCTTTATTTTTACAAGAGCTGGAACGGAGATCATCTTTCCCATTAGTAAGGCTTCTCCTACGTTTAGAGAGGGAAGCTGATTTACAAGGTCTGCGCTTAAGGCTTCAGAAGCCTGTTGAACGTGTCTCTGGTCTCCCGGCTCAACTAACTTAAGAATGACCATATTGTTAGCCTGAGAAAGAGCATTAGAATCAAGGGCTTTTGGCCTTTGAGTAACCAAACAGAGCCCCAGGCCGAACTTCCTTCCTTCTCTTGCAATTCTTGATATCCAGTACCTTGATCTGGTGTTTACAGTTGACGAGGCGAGGATGTGGGCTTCTTCTAAAACCATAAAGAGTGGAAATTCAAGGCCCCCGGAGAGCTCCCTTACGTTCTTTTTCCTCGCCTCCAGAACGTTTCTGAGAACGTGGCTGACTATTATGTCTGCAATCTTTTCATCTACGTGGGAGAGGTCTATAACGTTTAGCTTTCCAAACTCAAGCTGCTCAACTATAGGAGACTGATTCAGGGAAAAGAGCTCCCCGTAGGCTTCTCTCATATCTTCAACTTTGTTGAGAACGCCTGTTATTGACTTTCTGTCGTCTTTGTAGTTTTCATCTTCTGCCCATCCCTGAAGGAGTCCTTCAAGGTGTCCCCAGAACTGGTCTGCCTGAATCTCGCCGTTCACAACCTTTTCTACCGTTTCTTTAAAAGCTCTTCTCAGGTATCTGTCCTGTATGTAGGCGCTGTCGTCAACATTTGCAAAGAGCCTGAACTCTTGATAGCTGAGCCTTACAGGGTTCAAAGCAAGTTCAATTCTTCTAACGGCAGGTTTTCTGTCTTTCTGGTAGGCAAAGTTAACGTACTCCCCGTGCATATCAAAGACGAGAATAGTTCCGTCTTTCTCCAAAAGTCCCTCTAAAATTACGGAAACAGTATTTGACTTTCCTCCTCCGGTTACTGCTAAAACTGCAAGGTGGCGGCTCACTATGCTGTCTATATCAATGTAAACAGGAACGTCCTCTCTGGTTAAAAGGTGTCCTATGTGAATCTTCGTTCCGTCATCCTGGCCGAATACTTTCTTAAGCGTTTCTGTTGAGGCCTCGTAGAGGTAAGTTCCAGGCGGTGGAGGGACTCTTGGGATAAACATGTTTCTGTCAGGGTCTCCCAGTATAGTGAGCTTTCCGTAAAAGAAGGACCTTCCTTTTGAAAATTTTCTTATTTTTTCAGCATCTTCAGGGTCTATTGTGTCGTCCAAAAGACGGTTCAACCTTTTTATTTCCTTTACAAGGGCTAAAACTCTGAAACCTTCGTACTCAAGCTCTAAGTAGTCTCCCAGGGCTATTCTCTGGTTGCTTATGAATTCCGCTTCTGAGGTTGTTAGTTCCCCAATGCATACTCCAACCGGTTTTCTCTTTTCCAAGTTTCTCCTCCGGAAACGTTATGGTCTAAATTATAAGAATAACTTCGTTTCTGGGAGGGTTTGATGTCTGTCCTTGTTGAGTTCGCCATGTTCCCTACAGATAAGGGAGAAAGCGTAAGTGAGTACGTTTCCAGAATTATTAAAATGATTGATGAGAGCGGTATTCCCTATAAGCTTACTCCTATGGGAACGGTTTTTGAAACCGAAACCGTAGACGAAGCACTGAAAATTATAGGAGAGGCCTATAAACAGCTTGAGCCAGACTGCAACAGGGTCTATTCTGTTGTTAAGTTTGATATCAGGAAAGGCAGGAGCAACAGGCTAGTTCAGAAGATTAAGTCGGTTGAGAGCAAGCTGGGAAAAGAAGTTAGCAAGTAGGCTTTAAAAGCCTATATTACTATTCGGGAGCAGGACGAGGGGCCGCTCGGGGTTTAACCCCGGGAGGAAAGTCCGGGCTCCACAGGGCAGGGAGCCGGCGTTGAGCCGGGCAGGGGCGACCCTGCGGAAGGGCCACAGAGAGGAGACCGCCACCTATAAGGTGGTAAGGGTGAAAGGGTGGTGTAAGAGACCACCGCTCCGACCCGTGAGGGAAGGAGGCACGGCAACCCCCTCCCGGAGCAAGGCTAAATAGGCTGGCGTTTAAGGGTGGCCCGCCCGATGCCAGCGGGTAAGCCGCACAGATAAATGGCCCCCTTAGAACAGAACCCGGCTTACGGACTGCTCCCGGTTATTCTCCTATCACCTTTACGTAAACCTTTCTCGTTCTTGGGCCGTCAAACTCGCAGAAGTAGATTCCCTGCCATGTTCCGAGTAATAGTTTCCCTTCCTGAACTATAACTGTCTGGTTGCAGCCTATAAGACTTGACTTTATGTGGGCTGCAGAGTTTCCCTCAGCGTGTTCGTAAAAAGGTTCCCTCCAGGGAACGAGTTTATCAAGCATTGAGATAATGTCCTTTTTTACCGTAGGATCTGCGTTTTCGTTTATTGTAACTCCTGCTGTTGTGTGGGGAACGTATATTACGCAGATTCCTTTTTTTATGCCTGACTGGATAACTATGGATTCCACCTGCCTTGTTATGTCAATAAACTGGCTTCTTCCGTTGGTCTTGAGGGTTATCTCGTAAACCATTACCCCTCCTGAGATTTTATCTTCCATTAAGATTTTATCAGCTTTGAGTTTTTTCTATAGCTTGAGCGTGGTTTTCCAGGCTGGAGAGTACTCTCCGGCTACTTATCTATTATCTCAGCTTTGTAGAACTTAAAAATTCGGGTTTTCAAATGTTCCTTTTCCCTTAAGGTAGCTTTCTTCCGAACTTATGGTTGTCTATGAGTCTTGTATTCCCTACAAACACTGCAAGTGCTATAACGTCTCCCTCTTTCACCTCTTTTACAGGTTTCAGGTTTTCAGGGTCAACAATTTCAATGTAGTCAACCTTTTTAACGTGAGGATGAGAGAGGATAAATTCTTTAACTTTTTCTTTTATAACCTCTGGGTTTCTCTCACCTTTCTCAAATAGTTCCTCTGCAAGCTTTAAACCTCTGTAAAGTGAAAGGGCAGATTTCCTTTCCTCTGGAGAGAGGTAAGTGTTCCTTGAGCTCATTGCAAGGCCGTCCTTCTCCCTCACTATCGGGCAGCCAACGATTTCAACAGGGATGTTTAAGTCCCTTACGAGCCTTTTTATTACCTGGAGCTGCTGGTAGTCTTTTTCTCCGAAGTAAGCTCTTGTTGGCTGGACTATGTTCAAAAGCTTTGTAACTACAGTTGCAACTCCTCTGAAGTGTCCCGGTCTCTTTGCCCCGCAGAGTCCTTCGGTTAATTCCAGAACTTCAACGTAAGTTGAGAAGTTTTCAGGGTACATTTCAGAGACGGAGGGAATGAATAGGTAGTCAACTTCTTCCTTTTCCAGCAGTTTTTTATCTCTCTCCTCGTCCCTTGGGTATCTTTCGTAGTCTTCATTGGGGCCAAACTGAGTGGGGTTTACGAATATGCTTACAACAACAATTGCGTTTTCTTCCTTTGCTTTCCTTACTAAACTCAGGTGTCCTTCGTGGAGGTATCCCATTGTGGGAACGAATCCTACCTCTTTTCCTGTCCTGAAATAGCTTCTTGAGATGGCCTGCATCTCTTTAACTGACCTTACTACCCTCATTTAGCTCTCCTTCTGCAATCAGTTTCCCTTTAACTATACCTGCCCCTAAGAGTATTACGGTTGCTGAATAGTATATCCATATGAGGAAGATGATAACGGCAGCAAAGGAGCTGTAGAGGATGCTAACCTTTGAGACGTTAAGGATGAACCAGACAAAGAACCTTTCAAATACTGCGAGAATTGAGAAGATGAGGAGAGATATTTTGAATACTGTTTTGAAAGGAACGCTTACAGGAAGAAGGAAGTAGTAGATGGACGTAAGGACTATAAAGAGGAGAAAGGGGGGAACTAAGGATGAGAGGAGGGAGAGCTCCGGAAACTGAGGAAGGAGCGCTGCGATCAGGTAGTGGGCAACGTAGAAGATGAACATAAGGGCCCAGAGGAGAAATATTACCAGGATTATGGCTATATGTCTGTAGAGAAAGCCGGCAGGGTTTTCAACTTCCAGAATCTCACAGAAGGAGCGTTCAATGGAGGTAAAAATTCCTCTTGAGAACCAGAACATTACAAGGGCGGCGGTTCCGCTGATAATTCCGGAGTTGTTTATGACCTTTTGAAACTGAAGGATAATGGGCTTTAGAGGTGAGTTTATAAACTCTTTAGGTATCAGCTCCTGAAAGTTTACGTGGAAGATGACCATTCCAAGGAAGAACAGGAAGATAAAGAGCGGAATGATAGACATAAGGGTATAGTAAGCAATTGAGGCAGCGTAGAACATGTAGTCGCTCTCAAAAAGGTCGCAGACTGCAAAAGCAAGGTAGGAGATAGATGAACCTTTCTTTAGGAGTTTTCTGCATATCATCTCTGGAGAGCTCTCTCTACAATTTCCGCCCTCTCTTCCATTTTCTTTCTGTCCTTCTCTCCGCTGAAAAATGAGAGGAGCTCCTCTTTAGAAACGTTCAAGCTGCCCTTTTCCTCTATAAGCTGACATGTTCTTTCAGAAAGAGCCAGCAGCTTTTTACACCTTTTAGAGGCCCTGAAAAGGCACTCCTTAATTTTTCCGTCTTCCTCTTTTATGAAGAATTGAAGTTTGTGAACTCCCTCTCTCACCTCGGGAAGTGCTTTGAAACCTTCGGGCTCTTTCTCAGTAAAGTGTTTGGTTCCATTTTTTAAGAACTCAGACACCTTCACCTTCCACCTCCTTCAGCAGAACAAAGTCGTCTCTGTGAATGCAGAGATTGGTCTTTTCAATCTCGTTACTGCTGCACCTGACAGTCCCTTTACCTATTAGTTCTCCCTTCAGTGAGTAAACCTCTACTGCGTCTCCCTTTTCAAATTTCCCTTCAACCTTTTTAACTCCTTTTGAGAGGAGGCTTTTCCCCAGCTTTACCACAGCCTCCTCAGCTCCTTCATCTATAAAGAGTTTCCCTTTCGGTTTCATTAGGTAGAGAATTCTGTACCCTTTAGCCTTTAGTTTCTTTTTAGGAATAAAGAGCGTTCCGGTTTTCTCCCCATTTACTATTCTTAGCAGAATATCCTTTTCCCTTCCTCCGGCAACGATTACGGGAATACCTTTTCTTGCAGCTTTCAGTGCTGCCTCAACCTTTGTTCCCATTCCACCGGTTCCAAAGTCTGTTTTACAGGAGAAGTCGCAAGTTTTAAAAAGCTCCTCCTCGTTCTCAACAACTGGAATGAGCTTGGCGTTTGGGTTATTTGTAGGGTCTCTATCGTATATACCGTTTGCCGTTGTAAGGATTATCAGAAGATCCGCGTTTACCAGAACCGAAACGTGGGCTGAGAGGTTGTCGTTATCTCCTATCTTTATCTCCTCTACGGAAACTGTATCGTTTTCGTTTACAACGGGAACAACGCCGAACTTTAAAAGGGCTTCAAAGGTATTCTTTGCGTTCAGGAACCTCTCTTTTGACCTCAGGTCTTCTGCTGTTAATAGAACCTGTGCAACCTCTGTTCCATACTCTTTAAAGGCTTTTCTGTATTCCTCCATCAGGTAGGGCTGCCCAACGGCTGAGAGGGCCTGTTTCTCAGAGAGGGAAAAGGGTTTTCTGTTGAGCCCTAAAGCCTTTATTCCGGCAAGGACTGCACCTGAGCTGACCAGTATAACTTCCCTACCCTTTCGGCGGAGCTCCCCTACCTGACGGGAGAGCTCCCCTATAAACTCACTGTTAAGGCCCTCATCTCCGGCAAGGAGCTGCGAGCCTACTTTAACCACTATTCTCTTTGCCTTCTTCAGCATTCTCAATCTCCTTAAGCTTCCGGGAGACAAACCTCATAAGCTCATTCATACCCTCTCCCGTTACTGCAGAAACGGCAAAGAAAGGATACCCTTTTTCTTCAAAATACCTCTTTAACCTTTCTATAACGCTCCTGTCTGAAAGGGCGTCAATTTTCGTTCCTACAACTATCTGCGGCTTCTCAGCAAGTTTTGGAGAGTAGAGGGAGAGCTCCCTGTTTATTGCCTCAAAGGCTTCCTCTGGAGTCCTTGTCTGGTCTGTTAAGTCAATAAGGTGTAGGAGAAGCTTTGTCCTTTCAACGTGCCTTAAAAACTCGTGTCCTAAACCTTTTCCTTTGTGGGCTCCCTCTATGAGCCCTGGAATGTCTGCGACAACAAAGGAGTGGCCGTCAACCTCCGTTACTCCTAAAATCGGCCTTAAAGTTGTGAACGGGTAGTCTGCAATTTCCGGCTTTGCGGCAGAAATTCTTGAAAGGAACGTTGACTTTCCTGCGTTTGGGAAACCTACAAGGCCAACGTCTGCAAGGAGCTTCAGCTCAAGCTCAATCCACCTCTCCTCTCCCGGCTCTCCCGGCTCTGCAAAGTCTGGAGCCTGGCGGGTAGGAGTTGCAAACTCTGCATTTCCCCTTCCTCCCCTTCCACCTCTTGCAACAACTAACCTCTGGCCGTGTTCTGTAAGGTCGCCTAAAACTTCCCCAGTTTCAGCGTCTTTAACAACCGTTCCAACGGGAACTTTAATTATCAGGTCTTTGCCGCTCTTTCCGCTTCTCTTGTTCCCTTCTCCGTGGCGTCCCCTCTCTGCTTTGTAGTGGCGTTTGTACTTGAAGTCTAAAAGGGTATGGACGTTCCTGTCTGCTTCAAGGATAACGTCTCCCCCTTTTCCTCCGCTTCCTCCGGCAGGGCCTCCTTTGGGAACGAACTTTTCCCGCCTGAAGGCAACACATCCGTTGCCTCCGTGTCCTCCCTGGACAAATATTTTAGCTCTATCAATAAACTGGGCCATTTTTCCTCCTTAATAGGGTTGCAGAACAAAGGTAGGTTATTTAAAAAGTAATTTCAACGGAGGTTGAAAATGAAGAAAGCCTTGGCCTTGCTTACGCTGATTCTACTGTTTATTCTGCCTGTTGCAGGGTGTTTTAAGGGAGGGAGCTCCACACAGGTAAATGGTGCGGTCCTGAAGGAGCTCCACTACAAAGGCCTAAAGTTCTACGAGACTGTTGGTGGACATACAATAAGACGCCACGTAGGAAAGGATTTCAGCTGGCTTGTTGAAAGGCTTAAGAGAGAGCCACGTTTAAGGTATGCAAGTTCCTTCTACGACTACGAAACAGCAGAGAGAGTTGTTGAAGCTGCCATTTCACAGAACGCCGACAGAATTAAAAAGTGGCTTTCAGACCCCAGCTCGCCAGACAAGCTGGTTCTTGTCTACAGGGGAGATAAGCCTATAGGAGTAAAGGTTGAAAGGGGAAAAGGCTGTTATAAAGAGTCGGTCTGCAGAGATGCCAGAATAGTGTTGAAAAAGGACAGAAGGTTTGGTTTTATTGTCTTAACGGCATACCCAACTTAACCGGAGGAGGACGTGGATTACGAGAAGGAGAAGCTGTTTGAGGAGAGCTACCCCTTCTTCTACTCCCTTCTTGCTGCCTTTTCCTACGGTGTAGAGGAGGGGAGGTCTGACTGGGACATAGTAAGGGAGGAGGTAAAAGACTGCGAAACGGCAGAGAAACTCCTCAGCGAGATTGAGGCCTTCCTGAAGAACAGGCCTGCCGACTTTGAACACGTTGTAGGAGACGTAGCAAACTACTACTTTGACGACACGAACAGTTTCCTGCGCTGGGTTGAGCAGGTAAAAAAGTATGTTGAGTCCCTGAAAAGGAGACTCTGTGGATAGAGAAGTTGACATCTCCACTTTCCTGAGTGAAAGGTGTCGGTTCTACCAGTTTAAGAGAGGTTTCCGGTTTGGAACCGACACCTTCCTCCTTACAGATTTTGTAAGAGTAAAGGGAAAAGAAAAACTGATAGATTTAGGAACCGGCTGTGGCGTTATTCCCATTCTTCTTCTGCTTAAGTATCCAGAGCTTAGGGCTGTGGGTATTGATATTCTCTCTGAGAATGTCCAGCTTGCCCTAAAAAACGCAGAGATTAACGGGGTTTCAGATAGATTTTCTGCTCTAACCCTTAACGTAAAAGATGTAAAAAAGCACTTTAAGCCGTCCGATTTTGATGTGGTAGTAAGCAACCCTCCATTTATAGAAACAGAGAGGGGAAGTATAGCTGAGAACCCTTTAAGGGCCTATGCCCGTCAGGAGCTCTGTGCAAACCTTGAGGATTTTATAGAGGCTGCCAGGTATCTTCTGAAGAACAGAGGTCGTTTCTACCTTCTTCTTCCCGTTCAGAGGTTTGTAGATGCCATCTTCCTTTTAAGGAAGAAAGATTTAGAGCCAAAAAGACTCCGCTTCATTTATCCCTGTCCCGGCAGGAGTGCAAACCTGTTTCTTCTGGAAGCTATAAAGGGAGGCGGAAAAGGTATTACCGTTGAACCTCCCCTTACTGTTTATAGGGACTGTTTTAGCAGAGTCTATACCGACGAAGTGGATGAGAAGTATAGAACTTTTCTCCCATGATTCCTTTTTGAACTTCAAAATAAAATGGTCTAAAATTCCGTGAACCTGAGCATCTGGAGGAGACTGTGGGAAAGAGAGTTGTTCTTGCCTACTCCGGAGGACTTGACACGTCTGTAATAGTCAGGTGGTTAACAGACAAAGGGTTTGAGGTCATCACCTATACGGCAGACGTTGGACAGGGCGAGGAGCTTGACGAGATACCCGAAAAGGCAAAGGCCTCTGGAGCCGTTGAGGCAATAGTTGACGACATAAAGGAGGAGTTTGCAAGGGAGTACTGCGTTCCACTTATGAGGGCGGGAGCTCTCTACGAGAGCAAATACACACTCATCAGCGCCCTTTCAAGACCTTTAATTGCCAAAAAGCTTGTTGAGGTTGCCCACAAAGTTGGTGCCGATTAC
>JALTBO010000036.1 GCA_027075275.1 Desulfurobacteriaceae bacterium | reverse complement strand
TTCTGTAAGAGAATATCCCGGTGTTTTTCCCTCTGAAGAACGGGGATGATGCAGAGAGGGCCAACAAAAGGGGAGAATACTTAACAAAAGCGTTGTAGGTGTTCATCATCATTTTCTCGTCCGGCAGCCCAACGTGGATGTGGAGACCGTATATGAGGAAATTCCTCAGAACTTCCTGGAACTCGTCAAGGAGCCTCAGATACCTTTCATCTGGGGTAACCTTTATCTTTTCCGGGTCTGCCGTTGGGTGGGTTCCAGAGGCAGAAAGGAGAAAGCCCTTTTCCTCTCCCAACCTGCAGACTTTTTCAACGGCCTCTTTAATCTCCGAAACGGCCTCTTCCGGCTCCGTGTGAACACCGGAGACAAACTCAACCATAGACTGGAGGAACTCCTTCTGAACTAAGGGAGTTGGACTGTGGGAGAAGATTACAGATGAAGCCGGCTTCAGCTTCAGTGTTTCAGGGTCAACTATCTGAACTTCAAGCTCAATTCCAACTGTAAACGGTTTAGACGGTTTAAAATTCACAACTTCCTCAAAGGGGTTTAAATCTTAAAAATATCTTCCAGTATATCTTCTTCAACCTCGTGGGGAAGTCTGTTTGAGATAACAGAAGCGATAAGAGAGGTGAAAACGATAATGAGCAGAAGTGCAACGTAGGTCTCCTCGTCAATTATTCCGGATTTCAGGCCGAAAACAGAGGCGACAATCCCGAAGGTGAGCCTCATGTTAAAAAAGAGTCCTGCCAGTTTATAGACGGCTCCTCTGAAAAGGTTGGCAGTTGCGTAAATTGTTCCAACGTATTTTGTTATAAACGCAATGCTTCCTAAAAAGAGGGCGAGAAAAATAACTTTCCAGCTTACTACTGAAAGTTTTACAGAGTAGCCGGCCTTGAAGAAGAAAAATGGAGCCAAAAATCCAAAAATAATTGCCCTGATTTTTTTCTCTATTACGTGGTCTTTTCTAAAGAGTTCGGCGAAAAATATGCCTGTTGTAAAAGCTAAAACCGCTTCGTTAATGTGGACTGTGTCTGAAAGAAACCCTAAAGCTACAAGAATCAGCAGTATAAACCTTGTTTTAAACTCAATCTGATTTCCGGAATACCTCTTAAAGAGCCTTTCTCCCCATTTAGGAAGCCGAACCAAAAGCAGAATCAGGGCAACGGCAAACAGAAGGTTGTATATGTTTATCCCCTCAAAGAGGAAGCTCATCGTCATCATGCTTGAGATGTCAACTACCATTGCCGCTGCAAGTAGAACCTGACCGGCCGTATGTTTAAGGAGTCCTTTTTCTTTAAGGAGAGGATAGACGAGGGCTAAAGAGGTTGTTGAGAGGGCAATCCCGATGAGAACTGAGGCTTCAAAGGAGTAGTGGAGAACGTAGTGGGAGAAGTAGAAGACGCTAACAAGAGGAAAGAAAAAGGATGAGAAACCGATAAAGAGGCTCTTTAAGAAGTGTTTTTTCATCAGCTCCGGGTCTGTTTCAAGGCCTGCAAAGAACATGAGCCCCAAAAGTCCCAGATTAGAGAGGAAGTCTATCCAGCGGAGCTCCCCAAGCTCCAGAACGTTTGAAGCGAAAACGCCTCCTAAAATTTCAAAGATTGAAGATGAGAAACCTAACTCTAAAGCTCCAATTCCAGCTAAGATTATGAGAACGCTTACAATTAAACTCTCGGTTTGAAGTTTCACTCCTTCCTCCTTTAAGTGGAAGATTACCAAAAGGAGGGGCTGAAAAGTATGAGGAACATAAAACTTATCCTTGAATACCTGGGAACCAACTACTACGGCTGGCAGTTCATTCCTGGTAAGCCTACAGTTCAGGGAAAGGTAGTAGAAGCCCTTGAGACGGTTCTGCAACATCCGGTTAAGCTGACGGGAGCAAGCAGGACAGACGCCGGCGTCCACGCTTTGGGTCAGGTTGCAAACTTTAAAACCGAAAAGGAGGTGGAGCTCCCCCGCCTTCAAAGGGCACTCAACGGCCTTCTGCCTCCAGACATAAAGGTTGTTGATATAGAGGAAGTTTCTCTGGAATTTGATGCAAGGAGGAGCGCAAAAGGGAAACGCTACAGGTACAGAATTTTTAACCGCCCCATTCCAAGTCCCTTTGAGTACAGAAGGAGCTGGTTTATTCCCTTTGATCTGGACATTGATTCAATGAGGGAAGCTTCCAGATACCTCATAGGAACCCACGACTTTTCCTCTTTCTACAAAAAAGACAGGAAAAAGGAGGTAAATACTGTAAGAGAAGTTAACGAGATTCAGATAGAGAGGAATGGCCACCTGATTGAGTTTGTCTTCTACGGTCGTTCTTTCCTGAGGCATATGGTAAGGGTTATGGTTGCAACCTTAATTGAGGTGGGGAAGGGGGAGTTCCCTCCTTCTGCTGTTAAGGAAATTTTAGAGACAAAGGACCGTTCTGCAGCTCCCTACCTTGCCCCTCCCGACGGCCTCTACCTTGAAAAGGTTTACTACGGAGATTATCCTTACTGATAACAATTTTCAATTAAAAGGGGTTGGAGATGGCAAAGTTCGTAACGCTTGTAATTCTTGATGGATTCGGATACAGCCCGAAAAAGGAGGGGAACGCAATAGCCCTTGCAGATACGCCCTTCTGGGACTACCTCTGGAGCACCTATCCAAAAGGTCTTCTAAAGGCTTCCGGTGAGGCTGTCGGCCTTCCTGAAGGTCAGATGGGAAACTCTGAAGTTGGCCATATGAATATAGGTGCTGGAAGGATCGTCTGGCAGGACATAGTGAGGATTACAAAAGCCATAGAGAGCGGAGAGATAGAGAAAAATCCTGTTCTTAACAAAGCCTTTGAAATTGCAAAGGAGAAGGGAGTTAAGCTCCACTTTGTAGGGCTTGTGTCAGATGGTGGAGTCCACAGCCACATAAAACACCTCTTTGGCC
>JALTBO010000035.1 GCA_027075275.1 Desulfurobacteriaceae bacterium | reverse complement strand
GAGAACTCACCCAAGGAGTGGCCGGCAACCAAAATTGGTTTCTCTTTTATTCCAGCTTTTTCAATAACCCTGAGAACGGCCATGCTAACCGTAAAGATTGCAGGCTGAGCGTTGTAGGTGAGGGTAAGTTCAGATTCGGGAGCTTCAAAACAGAGCTTTTTAAGGTCAACTCCTGCTCCCTCAGAGGCCTCCTCAAACACCTCTCTTACCTCGGGGAAGGCTTCGTAAACCTCTTTTCCCATACCGGGATACTGGGAGCCTTGACCGGGAAAGACAAAAGCAACAGCCATTTATAACCCTCCAGGAGCTTTTGGTTTAGTATACCAGTTGATTTCGGGCAATAAGGAGAGCTCCCACGGCACCGCTGAACTCACCCAAGTGGGCAAGCTTCAGTGAGAAGTCTCTGGCAGGCTGGGGAAAAGAGATTTCCTTTGTTCTTCTCTCAACCTCCTCTAAAAGCTCAGGATAGTGGGCAGGAATACCACCTGAAAGGGCGATAACGTCGGGGTTAAAAAGGTGGAGAAGGTTCATAAGGCCCAGCGAGAGGTAAGAGGCCATTTCTGAGAGAGCTCTAAGAGCAGCTTTTTCCCCTTTTTTTGCCCGCTCTATCACTTCAAAGGAAGAGATGCTCTCCCCTGTTTCCATGTGGTAGAACCGCTCAAGGCCGTAAGACGAGACGTAGGCCTCAAGACATCCTTTCCTCCCGCAGTGGCAGAGCCAGCCCCCCTTTTCAACGACCATGTGGCCCACTTCCATTGCCGAGCCTGAAGCTCCAAGGAGAGGTTTTCCGTCTATTACGGCTCCACCGCCGAGCCCCGTTCCTAAAGTTAGGCAGATGAAAAGGGAGCTCCCCCTTCCCACTCCCAAGCTGTACTCGCCGTAGGCGGCAGCGGTTGCGTCGTTCACGATAAAAACGGTAGCTCCTGTTCTTCTCTCAATTTCGCTTTTCAGCGGAAGCCCTTTAAGAAACTTGAGGTTAGGAGAATCTGTAACAATACCTTTTTTAACGTCTACAAGGCCGGCAACGGCAATACCCACTCTGCAGGCTTTTTCACGGATTACCGTTTCTGAGATGAGATTGAGGAGCTCCTCTGAACTTTCCGGAGTTTCTTCTTTCCAGTTCTTCTCTCCATCTGTAAATTTCACAAATGTTCCGCCTATATCAATACCCAGGCTCAACCCCAGTCCTCCCAGAAGTTAAGCTCCTGAAAGATTGAGTTCTTTCTCTCAATTTCTTCAAGCTTTTTGTAGTTAACCTTTTCCGTTTCAACCATCTTTAATAGCTTTAAGAAGTTATTTATGTGCTCTCTTAACCGCCTTTCTGCGTAAGCTCTGGCCGTTTTAGTTGTTATGAGAAACGTCCAGTCGGAGCTCTGGGCTAAGAGGAGCTCTCTCAACATCTGGTTCAAAATTCTGGTGTTTTCCGGAGTTTTTCCCTGTGTAGATTTCAGCCTGTTCAGGGTTTTTGCCATTCCTGTAAGGTGGTAGTAGACCCAATCGTTATCTCCATTTACCCAGACGTCAAAGTAGCCCCTGTCTCCCCACGAGGAAACTGCAGGCTGAGTTTCAGGGTTTTCCGGGTATTTCTCAAGGTATTCTCTCAGGAGAACCGGCCTTATCACTCTGTATTCGTGGAAGTTCTTAAACAGGTGGTAGAGGAATTCTGGGCCTTCAAACCACCAGTGGCCGAAGAGCTCGGCGTCAAAGGGAGCAACAATCAAGGGCTCTCTTCCTAAAACATTCTTCAGGTAATCGGCCTGTTTATCCCTGCAGAAGTGGAAGTGGTCTGCATGAACCTTTACCCTCTCAAGGGCTTTTTCTCGGACGTAGGGTTCTTTTCTGCCAAGGTCAACGTCCCCCGTTATTCTGTAGTACTTAATTCCCGTGTAAGTTCTTGTGCCGTCGGGGTTTATGTAGGGTTTAACATAGTCAAGGGGAAGGTCAAAACCGACGTCCCTGTAGAAATCCCTGTACCATGGGTCTCCCGGATAACCCTCCTTAGCACTCCAGACCTGCTTTGAAGACTCAGGGTCTCTGCCGAGGGCAACCCTTCCTGAAGGTGTGTAGACGGGAGAGTAGACCCCAAATCTCGGGAAAGGCTTTCCGTAGAGCAGGCCGTGGGAGTCTAATAGGAAAAACTCTATGCCGAACTCTTTAAGGAACTTCTCAACTCCCGGATAGTAGCCGCACTCGGGAAGCCAGATACCTTTTGGGGTTTTTCCAAAGTGTTTTCTGTAGTTTTTAACGGCAACTTTAATTTGAGTTTTTACAGCTTCTTCAACCCCCTGAAGGACCGGCAGGAGGCCGTGGGTGGCACCGCAGGTAACTATCTCTATAAACCCGGCAGATTCTAAGTCAGAGTATGCTTTTAGAAGGTCTCTACCTAAAGAGGTGTAGAATTCCTTTACAGATTTGAACCTTTCGTTGTAGAAACGGGCAAGTTTGTTGAAAACGGGGTCTTTTTCTGTCCTCTTTATCTCTTTCTCGGTAAGCTCAACGGTTCTATCAAGGTATTCCTCAAATTTTTCCTGGAGGAGAGGGTCTCTCAACATCTCACAGAGGGGTGGAGTAAGGGAAAGGGTTACTCTGAAGTTTACTCCCTCTTCTGCAAGGGAGTAGAAGGTTTTGAGGAGGGGAATGTAGGTTTCTGATACGGCCTCAAAGAGCCAGTGTTCTTCGTGGAAGTAGCTGTACTCAGGGTGTTTGACAAAGGGAAGGTGGTGGTGGAGGAAAAGGTAGAAGTAACCTTTAACCATTGTTCCCCCCGTAACCAGCTCTTCCTTCAAAGCCGGAAGAGAGGATGGAGGGAAGGAGCTCCTCTGAAATCTCTTCGGGAACCTCTATGGAAATTTCGTCTGAAGGGGCAACAATCGGATTTGACCTGAGGACTTTACCGTTAACGATGAGCTCTGCTGTCAGCTCTTTGAAA
>JALTBO010000034.1 GCA_027075275.1 Desulfurobacteriaceae bacterium | reverse complement strand
CCTATGTCTGTGAACCACTTGTTGAAGCCGTCGTAGTTGCAGGTTATCGTTCCGGCGCCGATGTTTGTGTTCTCTCCTACCCTGCAGTCTCCAAGGTATGTAAGGTGGTTGGCCTTTGCCCCCCTTTCAAGGTGGGCTTTTTTGGTTTCAACAAACGTTCCAACCTTTGCCCCCTCCTCAAGAACTGTTCCCGGTCTCAGCTTTGCAAAGGGGCCTGCAGAGGAGCCGGATTTAAGGAGAGCTCCCCTAATCCAGCAGTGGCTCTCAACAACAACGGAATCTCCGATTTCAGAGTCTCCAATGTCTGAGAAAGGTCCGATATAACAGCCCTCTCCTATTTTTGTTTTCCCCCTCAGGTAAACGGGGCCGCAGATTTCTGTATCTCTACCAATCTCAACTTCAGGTTCTATGTAAACAGAATCGGGGTTGTGGACTGTTATGCCGGAGAGCTGGAGCTCCCTCACAATCCTATCCCTCAAAACCCTCTCTGCCACAGAGAGCTCGTAGCGGTTGTTTACACCCATAACTGATGAGAAATCTAAAGCCTCAACGGGAACAACAGAGTAGCCTTTTTCTTTGAAAACTTTTAGAACGTCCGGCAGGTAGTATTCGCCCTGGGCGTTATCGTTGTTTATCTCATCAATGGCTTCAAGGAGTTTCTGAGGGTCAAAGGCGTAAATTCCCGTGTTTACTTCATCTATCTTCTTTTCATCAGGGGTTGCGTCCTTCTCCTCAACGATGTAGAGAACCTCGTTTCCGTCGCGGACAACCCTTCCGTAGCCGGTGGGGTCGGGAGCTCTCGCCGTCAGAACAACCATATCGCCGGGAGTTTCAGAAAGCCTCTTAATATCCTCACTGCTAACAAGGGGCGTATCGCCGTTTAGAACAACAACCTTTCCTCTGTAGTTCTCTATAAAAGGAGCTGTACACTTCACAGCGTGGCCCGTTCCAAGCTGCTCCTCCTGAACAACAACTTTCACATCGGGAAACTCGCTTTTCAAGAACTCCTCAACAAGCTCTCTTTTATGGCCGACAACAACGACAATCTCCTCAGCTCCAGCCTCTTTTGCAGCTTTCACAACATACCAGAGCATCGGTTTCCCAAGGAGTTTATGGAGAACTTTCGGAAGGTCTGACTTAAACCTCGTTCCTTTTCCTGCTGCCAGAACAACTACCTTAAACCCCATTTTTCCCCCTAAACTTTGTTCTTGAAAACGGCATCGGAATCGTTCAGGTAGTCTCTCAAAATCTTAGAGTGGTCAAAGACCAGCTTCTCCATTGGAATTTCATCGTAACGGAAAACTCTGGCTACTTTAGCGTCGTCTGAACCCTTTGGCTCCCCTCTGGCAACGCATTCAAAAACAACAGAGACTGTGTGAAATCTTGGATCTCTGTTTGGGTCTGAATAGACCCTGAACTGCCTTAAAAGAACTACGTCTAAACCTGTTTCTTCTTTCATCTCCCTTACAACGGCCTCTTCTACAGTTTCTCCTACTTCAACAAAACCGCCGGGAAGGGCAAAACCAACGGGCGGATATTTACGCTCTATAAGAACAATTCCGTCAAACTCTCCCTTTTCGTTCTGAACGTTAACGATTCCATCAACGGTTAGATAAGGAGTTTCCGGCTTAAAAGCCATTGCTATCCTCCAAACTCTCCAGTTATAAACTTCTCAAATAGGCTCTTTTTTCTCTTTTTCTCATACTCTTTTCTCAGATCAAACCCTTTCCCTTTAGCATCAACCAGAACAGCGCTCACGCTCCCTATTGCAACATCGGCAACTATTTTAATCGGAAGGTGTCTCTTATCTGCAGAAAACCAGAAAACAACATTACCTTTTCTCTGAAAAGCCCCTTCAGGAGAAAGGTTATTTGAAGGAATAACCTTAAAAGCTTCAATCTTCCCAAATAAAGTGTCTATTTTCTCCTTAGAAACAACTTTAAAACTTACGTTCTGGAACTTTCCACCGGCAAAGAGAGGAAAAACGGTCTCCTTTCCAACCTCAAATATCCCGTAACGGCGGAAGAAGTAAACCGCCGTTGCTATGTCTTCAAAGGGAATAAAGGGAATCTTTATGTATTTAATCTGAACTTTTTTGCTGTCTGGATGAATTTTTTCGTACTTAACAACTCTCCTTTTCAGGTCGTAGGTGTAAACCTTTTCCCGTTTGTAGTGTCCCTCGTACTGAAAAAGGTAAGTCTTCTCGGGGCAGAGGGTTTTCTCGTTCCAGATGGAGTAGCCCTCGTCAGATATCTTCCTGAACCAGGAAGCAACGCCGGCGGTTGATACCTTTCCCCAGAGCTTAAGCCTGTTTTTATCAATTCTTAAAACTTTTGACTTTGAATCGGCAACATGGAAAATTGTCCAGTAGAGGCGGAACTTCATCTCCTCGCCGGCAAAGTCGTAGTCTGAAGGCTTTTTAGATATAACGAGTTTCGGCCTGTAGCCGGCGAAGGAGTTAGTAGATAAACATAGCGTCGCCGTAACTGTAAAAGCGATAACCTTTCTCAACAGCTTCCCTGTAAGCATTTAGAACTCTCTCCTTTCCTGCAAAGGCGCTGACAAGCATTAAAAGTGTTGAACGGGGAAGGTGGAAGTTTGTAATAAGGGCGTCAACAACTTTAAACCGGTAACCGGGGTAGATAAAGAGGTTCGTTCTGCCCTCTCCCGGCTCAACTGTCCCGTCCTCTTTTCCTGCACTTTCCAGTGTCCTCACAACTGTTGTTCCAACGGCTACTACTCTGCTTCCCCGTTTTCTCGCCTCTTCTATGGCCTTAGCAGTATCTTCCGGAACGCTGTAGGTCTCGTAGTCCATCTTGTGGTCTTCAACGTTTTCAACTTTAACGGGCTTAAAAGTTCCGGGGCCAACATGGAGCGTAACCGGTTTTATTATAATGCCCTTATCCTTTAGTTTCTGAAGGAGCTCCTC
>JALTBO010000033.1 GCA_027075275.1 Desulfurobacteriaceae bacterium | reverse complement strand
CAGCAATGATGAGGAGCGGTCTTCCCTCCCTTGCTACCTGCTCAAGGACTGGAAGGAGCTCCCTGATGTTGCTGATCTTCTTACCGTAGATGAGGATGTATGGATTCTCAAGAACGCACTCCATCTTCTCAGGGTCTGTCACAAAGTATGGAGAGAGGTATCCCCTGTCAAACTGCATACCCTCAACAACTTCAAGGGTCGTCTCAAGACCCTTAGCTTCTTCAACGGTGATAACGCCTTCCTTACCTACTTTGTCCATAGCCTCGGCAATGAGCTCGCCGATTTCACGGTCGTAGTTTGCAGAAATTGTAGCTACTTGAGCAATCTGCTCTTTGGTCTCAACAGGCTTTGCAATCTTCTTGAGCTCGTCAACGATAACCTTAACGGCCTCGTCAATTCCCCTCTTAATCTCAATTGCGTTCTCGCCTGCCGTTACGAACTTGAGACCGTCGCTGTAGATGGCCTGAGCGAGAACTGTAGCAGTTGTTGTTCCGTCGCCTGCCTTGTCAGCAGTTTTCTGAGCTACTTCTTTTACAAGCTGGGCACCGATGTTCTCAACAGGGTCTGGAAGTTCAATCTCCTTGGCAACGGTAACACCGTCTTTTGTAACGAGCGGAGAGCCGAACTTCCTCTCAAGAACAACGTTCCTACCGCCGGGACCCATTGTTGCCTTAACGGCGTTTGCAAGTTTATCTACACCTGCCTTTATCTTCTGCCTTGCTTCATTGCCGAAGATTATTTCCTTTCCAGCCATCTCTCACCTCCCTCTCTTTGGTTTTTAATTACTCCTCAACGATTGCGAGAATGTCCTCTTCTCTGATAACGAGAAGTTCTTCTCCGTCAATCTTCACTTCGTTTCCAGCGTACTTACTGAAGAGAACTTTGTCTCCCTCTTTCACTTTGAGAGGCCTGATTTCGCCGTTATCAAGGAGTCTTCCCTCTCCTACGGCAATAACCTCTCCAATCTGAGATTCCTCCTTAGCTGTGTCGGGAAGGATGATTCCTCCAGCAGTCTTCTGCTCCATTTCAATCTTCTTAACGACAACCCTATCGTAGAGCGGCTTCAGCTTCATCTCGCCCTCCTCTTCCCTTGGTTTTGTTAGCACTCTCTAAAGGTGAGTGCTAATGCTGGTAATAAAGATATAGAAAGGTAAAGGATTGTCAAGGGGTTAGGGAAGGAATTTTTGGAAGGAAGATGGTAATTCGCCGGTTCCTGAAGTTTTTAAAAAGGGAGATGAAAAACTGAAGGGGGAGAGGGAGCTCCCCCAGAAACTACTTTAACCTTTTAACTGTATAGGTAGTTGTAACGCCGTTTACAGGCTGAAGGTCAACCTCTTCGTAGGCCTTGTAGAGGAAGTTTATCCTGTTTCCGTGCTGGGCCGGTGAGAGTAGAAGGTCTCTGCCCCTCGTTATCCCAATTCTGTGGTCGCAGAGGTGTCCGAAGTAGTATTTTCTTTTTTCAGGGTGTTTGGCAGCTTCAGATGCATCTATACCGTAGGTGTAGCCTTTCGGAAAGGCCAGAACCCAGCAGTGGTATCCCTTAACAACCCCGTCTCCGTTAACAGGAATCCCTATCTCAAAGAGGGCAGGAATTTCGGCAGCTCTGCAGAGGGCTATGAAGAGGGAGTGGAAGTCTGTGCAGTTTCCGTGCTTTGCAGAGCAGGCCCAGATGGCGTCTCCCCTTCCCCAGCCCTTTCCAACCTTTAAATACTTCATGTGAGAAACAACGTAGTCGTAAACCGCCCTCATCTTCTCAAGGTCTGTCTTCTTCCCAGCAGTTATCGTTTCAGCAAGCTTTTTAAACTTCTCAACGGGAACAAGTCTGTCTGAAAGGTAGTAGCGGAGTGGAACGGGGCAGTTTCTCTTAGTGGGTGAAACCTCTTTTCTGTCAACAATCACTTTCACCTTTACCCTGAAAGGCTCTTTTACTCCCCCCTCCTTACTTATGTAGATAAATCGGTTACCATACTCGCCCTCTTTCTGAAGAGTAAATGAGTAAGGAGAGTCAACCTCTATCTTCTCTATTTTCTGCCACCTGTTCTCGTAAGGAACGGGTATCCATATCTCAACAAGTTTCGCATCGGGTTGAGGTTTAACATTAACAGTTTCTGTAAGCTGGTATGTTGCCCCAAAAGCTGAAGTTGAAATCAGAACAGCAACTGCAATAGTTAAGAGTTTTTTCATTCTAAGCCTCCTCCATTTTTTCTATTTTCACTCTCGTGCTGCTGAAGTCTGGAATTCCGCCAATGGGCTCAACAAGAGGAAGGTCGTAGAGCTCCTCATCCCTCCTTGTGAGCCTGTTCATCGTAACGCCGACGCCACGCCTTGGGTCAACCTTTGTCCAGTTTCCGTTTGCAACCTTCTTACCGCCGACAAGAACCTTCTCAGCGTTCTCTATATAGACAGGAGAAGCCCCGTGCTGCCAGTGGCCGAAGTGGTGGGAGTAGGCGACAGTTCCGGGACGAATAAGGTTTGTAATCTTAACCTTTGTAATAACTCCTTCCGGGTTGCTCCTTGAGTAAACTCTGACTTTGTCTCCTTCCTTAAGGCCCAACTTCTCAGCGTCTTTCGGATTTACCTTCAGCTCAAAATCAGGGTCGTAAACGAGGGCCTGGTTGTAAACAATAGTCCGTGACTGGGTATGGAGTGCAGACTTGTAGGTAATGATGTTGAACGGATAGTCTCTATCAACCTCCTCAACGGGCTTTCCAAAGTAAGTTGTTGAGGGGTAGTAGCGGAGTGTTCCCCAGAGTTTTTCGCCAGTTAAGGAGTTCCTGCTGGTTCCAAGTTTCTCGTTCCAGATGCAGACCTTTGGAATTCCAAACCTAAAGTTTCCATTCCTGTCAAAGATTTCATCGTAAGGCCTGAAGACTCCACCCCTTGAAAGAACCGTGCAGACTTTTTCCCACTGGTCCTCCGGAAGAATTCCTTTGAATTTTGCAACGTAGTAGTTCTCCTCAACGTATCTGATTTCGCTTTTGGGAGCTCTCTTAACTTTTGCGTTCTCGGCAAGGTTTGCAATTCCCCTCAGGTAGTAGTCTTCTGGAGTGATGAGGGGGTAGAGTTTTCCATCTTTTCCGGGAATTGCCCTCTCGCCGTACCCGGGGAGTTTCAGGTGGCGGGCAACGTCTATAAGGAAAGTCTCCATACAGAATGGCCTTCCATCTTTGGTTCTTCCTGTTAGTGGCTCAACCACAGGGGTTCTAACTGCTGTAAACCAGCAGCCCGGGGCGTGGGGAGTCAGAAAGCCGTAGTGCCCTTCAAGGTATGTAACGTCTGGAACGATGTAGTCGGCGTAGATGTTTGTCTCGTTGATGGTTGTGTCTATTGAGATGTAGAGGGGAACTTTATCGTGGTCGCTTAAGGTTTCAATGAAACGCCTTCCACCCGGCATGCTGTAGATAAGGTCTGAGAAGTAGGTGATAACGACCTTAACCGGATATGGGTACTTCTGGTCAATTCCTGAGATTGCAGAGACAGAGAGGCCTCCTTTAGTGAACGGGAACCAGGGAAGCTTTGATGGGTAGCCCCTCTTCTTGAACTCTGTTGTATCCTCGTATCTTGCCTTCTCCCTTGATATCTTCACTCCCTTAGGCTTTTTCATTCCCGGGAAGTGTTTGAGGTCGTAGAGCCCTGTCTGCCAGCTGGCCGCACCTTTACCTCTGCACAGGTACCCACCCTTCCTGTTTATGTTTCCAACGAAGGCATTCATCATTGCAAGGGCGTAGCTTGCATAGGTTCCTCCAACATAGTTCCCGCCCCCGTGGTAGGCAAAGGCTACAGCGTAAGGGGCGTGCTCCCAGAACTCCTTTGCAACTTCTTTAATTGTCTTCTCGTCAATTCCAGACTCCTCAGCGTAGAAGGAGAGGGGGTGCTTCATAACGCTCTCTTTCATAAGTGAAAAGGCGGTTTTCACCTTAATGCCGTTTACCTCTCCCTCCCACTCAAGGAGAGCTCTCTCAATGCTCTCAGCAGGAACAGGCTTTTTAGTTTCAGGGTCTATAACAACTTCTTCGCCCGGCTTTCCTTTGAGTCCTTTAACGTCTTTAACTCTTAGAACCCTTCCGGCTTCGGGGTGGTTCTCGTCAACGATTACAAGGTGTGTGGCGTTTGTATAGACGTTCCTCCCGGCCTTCCTGGCAGCTTTCATAGATGGAATAGAGAGGAAGTCTTTATCGTACCAGCCGTTTTCAAGCATCACCCTTATGAAGCCCATTGCAAGGGCTCCGTCCTTTGTGGGCTTAACGGGGAGCCACCTGTGGGCGTGGGCTACTGCTTTGGGAGCTCTCGGGTCTATGAGAACAAGCTTCAGCTCTCCGGCCGCAATCCTCCTTGCAATTACTGCTCCAGAAGTGTTAACTCCGGGCTGCTGTGCAGAGTAGATGTTTGAGCCGAAGACCAGCATATACTTGCTGTTCCAGTAGTCGGCCTTAAACTCAACCTGCTTTCCGTCTGATAGGGCGTAGTTACCCATCCTGAAGCCGATTCCGCAGATGTCTGTATGGGCTATGTAGTTCTTTGAGCCTATGGCGTTGAAGACCCACCTTTTTATGAAGTGGCTCCTACCTCCCTGAGAACGGCCTGTAAACCAGACAAGCTGGTTCCTCTTAGGGCCGAGCTCGGGAGCTCCCGGGTCAACAGGCTCATCTGAGAGGACGTCCTTAATTCCCGGGTAGTAGCGGTTGTCTCCAATCTCCTTAAAGAGGTATCCTCCTTCAGAAACTTCCCTTATCAGCTGCTCCCAGCTTATAGGTTTAAACTTGCCCTCTCCTCTTTTTCCCACTCTTTTAAGGGGCTGTGTAATCCTGTAGGGGTTGTAGAGGTAGTCGTTGTCCATCTGGGGCTTTGCGCAGGTTGTTGCAACCGCCTTAAAGCTCTTTTCCACAGGGGTGTCGTATGGAATCTCCTTTCCTGAACGGTTGTACGGGTGGTAGGGGTTTCCATCAACTTGAACAAGTTTCCCGTTCTTAACGGTCACCCTTAAGCCGCACCGTGCGTTACAGGCAAGGCAGACGGTATTAACAATCCTGTCTCCTTCTGGCTTCTTAGTTTCAGGGTAGGCGTAGGGGTCAACTTTCTCAACCTCTGGAACTATCTCCGCGTGGTGGCTCTTTAAGAGAGCTCTCCTCACCTCCGGCCTTGCTTTAAGGAGCTCCGCAAGGGGCCCTGTGGGCTTGTACAGGTTTCCGAAGACGAGAGCTCCGCTGGGGCACACGGAGACGCACCTTGGAATGTCTCCTCCCTTAACAGCCCTCTCAAAACAGAGGTCGCACTTTTTAGCTTTATTTCCCTTATCCATAACTATGCCGTCAAAGGGGCAGGCAGGAACGCACTTCTCACAACCCGTGCACTTTGCCTCATCTATAACGACAACTCCTCCGTCTTTAACGGAAATGGCTCCAAAGGGGCAGGCAGAAACACAGGGGTGGTCAAAACACTGAACGCAGATCTTCTCCTGACTGAAGACCAGCTTTGCCTTTGGATACTCTCCGATCTCTTTCTCTCTTATCCAGAAAAGGTTAATCTCGGGGGTTTCGTTGAGGCCGTGTTCAAGCTGGCACGCCGCCATACAGGCCTTACAGCTCATACATTTTCCCTGGTCAAATATGAGAACGGGCTTGAATATCTCCTCTCTGCCGGAAGAGTCTTTAATCTTCAAGCCAGCACCAATCAGAACAGTCAATCCGGCAACCTTCAAGAACTCTCTCCTCTCCATACCTCCTCCAGAAACACTTTATTAGTGAATTTTACTAATCAATAGCTGAAATAGAAAATAGCTATAAAACCTTGTCTGCCGTTTGATAGAATTGTTTACTAAATCAAAGCTCAAAGGAGAGTGCGATGAAACTGAGAGCAGCACTACTTGCCCTTTTAGTTGGGCTGTCAACCGCCGCAGTTTCCTCGTGTGGCAAAAAAGAGGAAGCAAAGAAGACCTCAGCTCCCGAGGTTTCTAAAAAGAGTGAACAGGGAGCTCCCATGCCCAAACCTTTAACTTCACTTGAAAATCAGAACCAGAACCTTCCTCCCGGCCATCCCCAGCTTCCTCCTGGACACCCACCCATCAACGGAAATGAGACACTTCCTCCAGGACATCCCCCGGTAAACAAAGACCTGATGTCTATGCACTCAAGCAAAAACATGACGAAGTTTGACAGGCCAATAAGGATTCCTGAAGAAGTTGTGAAAACCTGGAAAAGCGCCACAGTTGATATTGTTGATAAAGCTTCAGGGAAGGTCGTTAAGGAGTTTAAAGTTCATAACGGTGAAACCGTTAAGTATAGCGGCCTTGAGATTAAGGTTCTCTACATAGTTCCCCACCTGATCCTCGACAACGGATACACCTCTGGCTCAAACGAGCCCCAGAACCCTGCAATATTAGTTGAGGTAAAGGAGAACGGAAAGACAATCTACGCAGGACCTATCTACCAGAAGTTCCCTGCAATGTACAACATAAACCACCCCCGCTACGTTCTTATCCTGAAAGGAATTTCCAGAGGGTAGGGTTCCCCTGCCCTCCTTTACACTATCTCTCCCTCTGATTTAATATTAAGAGTAGAACGACTTAAAGGAGGGAGAGATGCCGGTTAAAGACCTGATAAAGCGAAAAGTTGTTGTTATTGAGCCCGACGACCCGGTAAAACTGGCGGCAAGAAGAATGGAAGACAAAATGGTTGGTAGCCTTGTGGTAATAGACGGAGACAGACCGGTTGGAATAATAACCGACAGGGACATAGCCCTGAGAGTTGTAGGAAGGGAAAAATCTCCTGACACTCCTGTTCGAGAAGTTATGACAAAAGACCCGATAACTATAAGGGAAGATGCGACCTTCTTTGAACTGACAAAAACCTTCAGAGAGGCTACTGTTCGCCGGCTTATAGTGGTTGATAAAGACGGGAAATTGGTAGGGCTTATCTCTATAGACGACGTTATGGAGCTCCTCACAACCGAGTTTGCCAACCTGATAGCAGCAATAAGGGGATAAGCTTGGTAATAAAAGTTGAAACACCTGTATTTGAAGGGCCTTTAGATCTCCTTATCTATCTGATAAAAAAGAGGGAGGTAAATATCTACGACATTCCCATTGCAGAAATTACAGAGGAGTTCTTAAACTACATCTACCGCATGCAGGAGCTCAACATACCTCTGGCCTCTGAGTTTCTCTTAATGGCTGCAACCCTTGCACGGATAAAGTCCGAATACCTGATTCCGAGGGAAGAAGAGGAAGACCCGAGGAAAGAGCTGGTTCAGATTATTGAGGAGTATCTGAAGTCAAAGAAAGCCGCTCAGGAGCTTGAGAAGTTAGAGGAAGAGGCAGCCAAATACCTTAAACACGACCCTTCAGATCTGATTTTCCAGTTTCAGGACAAGATAAAAATAGCAAACACGGTAGAAGATTTAAAAGAAGCACTCGTTAGAATTTTTGAGAGAAAAAGGCCCAAAAAGTTGAAAATTGGCCTTACGCTATCCTCAGAAAGCTTTAAAGTCTCAGATAAAGTAGAGGAGATAAAAAACCTTATGAGGGAAAACTATCTGATTCCCTTCTCTAAACTCCTCAAGAGGAGCTCCTGCAAACTTGAGGCAATAACCTACTTCTTAGCCGTTTTAGAGCTCGCAAAACTTGGAGAGATAGCAACATTCACAGATGGTGAGGAGATTTTCATCTCAAGGATCTTTCCACTAAACAGAAGCGTGAAACTCACAGTAGCTTCTGCTTAATCTTTCTTTTTAAGTTTCTTCTCAATAACCTCTGCCTTACTCTGAAGGTTTAAAACCCTGTTGATGTATGAAACCCGCTCTAAACTCCTTCCCGAATATTCAACAACAATGTCTATGGGAAGGCCGATTTTAAGGAGCTCCGCCACGTAGTTATCCTTAAAGTCGGCAACCGTAAGGTTGAATCCAAGCTGCTTCATTATCCTGTGAAACGTAACCTTAACGGTAGCAGGCCGAACGTTTAAAAGCGGAGCTATCGGCAATTTCTCCTGCCTTATTGACTCAAGCCTCTCTTTCAGCTCATCGTCAATGACAAACCTCTTAATCTTTTTCTCGGTAAGTACGGGGATCCCCATAAAGTGACCGTAGGAACTCACCTTCAACTTCCCTATTGCTGCTGGAGAGAGCCCGAGCCTGAAAATCATAAGGAGAGCAGTCTGGAGGTCTTCAGATTTTAACCTTGAGAGCTGGCTGTAAAGGGCGTCAAACTCCTCCTTTTTAACGGGTCTGAACTCCTGAAACTCTCCCGATTCTGGAGGAACAAACTTCAGCCGCCTCTTTATCCCTTTAAATTTCAGGTAGTGCTGAATTGCAGACATTGCAGTTCTGAAACTCTTTTCTGTCCTGTAGCGGGAAGAGAAGTAACCGTAGAGCTTATCTTCGTCAAAGTCGGTAAGATTATAGCCGTAGAGATTGAGAAAAGAATCAAAATACCTGAGAACCCGCCTGTAGGTGTCTATAGTGTTCTTCTTATACCCGTCTTCTATCAGCGATGAGAGAAAATCCTCCACTCTGTCCCTTTTCCATAAAGGTTTGAGTAGTAATATAGGTTAACATACGTTCTTTTAACGTAGTCTCTCGTCTCCTGAAATGGAAGGTAAACATCTGTAAAGAGTATCAGCTCCTCTGGAGTTTTTGCATCTCCATACCTTCTGAGAATTCTCTCTACCCTTGACGGGCCACAGTTGTAAGCGGCAGCTGCCAGAGGAAAGAGGCGGAACTGGTTTATCAGGGAATGGATATAGTATGAACCAAACCTGTAGTTCACTTCAGGCCTGTAGAGGTGATGAACTTTAAAACCTTTTACCTTCAGCTTCCTGGCAATGTGCCTACCGGTTCGGGGCATTATCTGCATAAGACCAATGGCACCACTCCTTGAGAGAGCTCTCCCGTCAAAAAGGCTCTCCTGTCTTGCTATGGCAAGTGAGATTAGGTCATCGCCGAAAACCGATGGCTTTGGGTAGAGAACAGGAAGCAGGTAAGGATACTTATGAAGCTCCCCCTTAAAAGGGGCGGCAAGCTTTATTCCCTCCTTATAGTTACTGCAGAGGTACTGAGCAAGGGCGTTCTGAGGTGAAGGTCTTTCTATAAAAGAGATTACACTACAGAAACCATGCCGATAGAGATAACTCAGTCCTCTGTCTTTAAGCTTGAGACGGGAAAAAACCCGTCTTTTACTGAAGGAGAACTTTTCAGGAGGAGAGAGAAGGAGAGTGTAGAAGTCAAGCTTAGAGCTCCTCCACCTCTTTCCTGAACAGACTGAATAAAGGGCTTTTGCTGTTTCACTCTTACCGCCTAAAGAGCTTAACCCTTTACAGTTTCCGGTTAAGGCGTAATAGCGGGCAAGGTAGTAGGTGTAAATGTCTGAAAAGGATCTGGCGTAGGGAAGAGCTCTCCTGAAAAGCCCTAAATCGCTGTTAAACAGCCTGTCTAAGATGTAAACCGTTGCTGCTCTCTTAAAGGGAGCTCCGGCGGAACTCCCCATGAGCTTTCTGTAGAAGTCAAACTTTTCTGCCAGGTCGGGAGAGAGGAGCATAAGGAAGAAGTAGCGCTCGTCGGGAATTGAAACGGAAAAAAGGGCTCTGGCGGGAGCTCTCTTTCCCTCTTTCAAAAGCGTATAGGCCAACAGGTAGGTGTAGTAAGGGTCTTCCCTCAGGTAAGACAGATAAAAAAGGGCCGTATCTGTATTCCCGTTCTTTGCAGCCAGCCAGACTTTCCGTCTCAAAACTTCCGGCTTAAACAGGTAGGAAACGCTTCCCCTGTTTGCCGCAAGGACATCTTCGTCAAGGTCGTTAGTAAGAGAAAAGACCTTCAGGTAGAGCTCCCTCGCCTCCTTCCCTTTCCCTTCCTTACTTAAAAGAGAAGCCAGCTCAAGTTTTCCATATAGGTTTTCAGGTTCCAGAACGCCTTTTAAATCGGAACAGCTGTCTAAATAAAGAAGAAGGGCCGGTTCTTTAAGGTCTGTTTTAAAGAGTTCTTTAAAATCAGAGGAACAGAAATTTCCCTTCTTGAGAGAAGTGACAAAAAGCTCAGCACTCTTTAAAGGCAGAGCTATTGAAACCGACGGAACAAGAAGAAAGAGGAAAAGGAATAGAAAAACCATACGATAATTATACCGTCTAAAGGAACCCCTCCCGGAGGAGGGGCTTTCGGGCTGCTGTGCAGCCGAGGGGACGGCTATTTGTGGGGCATCAGGGAAAGTGTCCCTGTCTATAAAAATATTATCGTCCTTTTAAGACACAATTTGACACAAATGGAACTAAAAACCGTTAAAATAAAGCCGAAAATGGATAAAGGCCCTCTACCGGCCAAAACCAAAAAACACGGCGGTGAAACATGGACATAGCAACGATAATCGGTATCGCTGCAGCCTACCTGCTGATTATCGGTTCAATAGTCATTGGCGGTAGCCCGGGTGCCTTCATAAACATTCCATCGCTCCTCATCACCGTTGGCGGCGGCCTTGCCGCAGGAATGGCAGGCTACCCGCTGGGAGAGTTTATAGGAGCCTTAAAGGCCATTTTAAAGGCAATAAAACCTGAAGTAGGAGATCCTATTGAAACAGTAGAGTTTTTAACTGAAATAGCCAAAAAAGCAAGGAAAGAAGGAATTCTGGCCCTTGAATCAGACATAGACCAGTTCTACGCTAAAGACCCTTTCCTGGGAAACATAATGAGAATGCTCATAGATGGCCTTGAAGTTGAGGAGATAAAGAGCACGGCAGAGAGCTCCATGGCACAGATAGATCAGAAACTCTCAACTGAAGCCTCTGTCTGGGAATCCTTAGGAGACCTGTTTCCCGCCTTCGGTATGATAGGAACGCTCATAGGACTCATCCAGATGCTCCAGAACCTTTCAGACCCATCAGCCCTGGGACCAGGAATGGCCGTTGCTATGATTACAACGCTCTACGGTGCGATACTTGCAAACACTCTTTGCATTCCTGTAGCAAAGAAGCTTAAGTACTACAAAGACTTAAAAATGCTCTTCCTTGAAGCCTACATACTAACGGCAGAAGCGATAGAGAAAGGAATAAACCCCAACATACTCCGCCAGAAGCTTGCCGGTCTGTTTGGAGTTGAGCTGAAAGAGGGTCAGTAATGGCAAGGAGAAAAAAGGAGGAGTGTAAAGCTCCTCCGGCCTGGCTTACAAGCTTTGGTGACCTGATGTCACTTCTGCTTACATTCTTTATCCTCCTCTACTCCATGTCAACAATTTCCCTTGAAAAGTTCCAGCAGGCGATAAAGGGAATCATTGAAGCCTTTGGAGGCCACTACGTAATCTATGAGGAAAAAGTTATTCAGGGAAAAAACGTTCCCGTTGAAATGCCCAACATGTATCCGAAGATGAAAACCAGAAAAAAGATAGAGGAAAAACTCCACGAAATAAGGGAAACTCTTAACCGGTTGGGAATAAAATCTGAGGTTGCGAAGTTTGGAACAAGCATAAGGTTAAGGATAAACACAGACAAGCTTTTCCCTCCAGGAAGCGACAAACCGTACCCTCAGGCTATACCGATAATAATGGAACTTTGTAGAAAGCTTAAAGAGCTGGACCTTCCCATAACTATAGAAGGACACACAGATAACACTCCCATAAGGAGCAGCAGGTTCCCCTCAAACTGGGAGCTCTCTGCAGCGAGGGCAACGAGTATTCTAAGGCTCTTTATACAGTGCGGATACGACCCAAAAAAACTTTCAGCGGCCGGCTGTGGCCCTTACAGACCTATAGCTCCAAACACAACACCTGAAGGCAGGGCGAAAAACAGGAGAATAGAGCTTGTAATCCACCTACCTATGTGAGAGGAAAATGGCCAGAAAGAAGCAAGAGGAGTGTAAATCTGTTCCCGCGTGGCTTACAAGTTTCAGTGACCTGATGTCACTTCTGCTCACATTCTTTATCCTCCTCTACTCCATGTCAACATTAGACATTACAAAAGCCATGAAGTTTCTATCGTACTTTCAGGGAGAGAAAGCTAAATCGTTTGAACAGGTATCGGTTGTTAAACCCATTCAGATATACACGACAGACCTTGCAAAAAAGATAAAAAAGATCCTGAAAAGGATACTTCCAATATCCGGATACCAGATAGTTGTAACGAAAAACTACGTAATGGTAAGGCTGTTTAACAGAATCCTCTTTAAGGAAAACTCCCTTGAGCTAACTCCCCAGGCAAAGAGAGCTTTAGACCAAATAGCAGAAGTAATTAAAAGCCTGAACGGGAACTATCAGGTTGTTGTAGAAGGTCACACAAGCAAAGGAGAGCCTACAGTTCCCCTACCAGGTATTCAGGACAGTTGGGACCTCTCAATAAGAAGGGCGACTGCCGTTGTCAGATACCTGGCCTCACGGGGAGTAGATCCTTCTAAACTTGAGGCCGTTGGTTACGATACAACAAGACCGCTCTACACCTGGAACAACCCGATTCTTCAGGCAAGGAACAGACGGGTTGAGATATACATAAAGGTTGCAGTTCCAAAAGAGGAGAAGGAGGAAAAGGTTGAAATGAAAAAGGAGGAAAAACTGCCCGGGAAAGGGCAGAGTAAAACTAATTCAGAAAAACGTTAAGTTTCTTCCTTAAAGCGTACTCTTTCATCTTCTTTTTGGCCCTCGTTTCAAGCTGGCGAACTCTTTCACGGCTGATACCAAGTTTTTCACCTATTTCCCTCAGAGTTTTAGGCTCGTTTCCGTCTAAACCAAAGCGCATGATTATTATCTTCTTCTCCTGAGGAGTTAACTGTTCAAGCATCTCCTGGATACTCTGCTTCAGCTCCTCTTGAACAACTTTCTCCTCAACCTCTGCAGTTCCTTCACCTTTCAGGAAGTCTTTAAAGGTTGTATCCTCCTCATCCCCTATGGGAGTATCCAGGGAAAGAGGAACCTGGCAGACGGAGAGAAGCCTCTCTATCTCCTTGGGCTCCATTCCCACGTACTCTGCAAGCTCCTCTGTTGTAGGCTCACGACCAAGTTTCTTGAGGAGCTCCCCGTAAGACCTTGTAATCTTGTTGACTAAAACCGCCTGCTTAACCGGTATTTTAACGGCCCCCGTCTGCTGGGCTAAAGCCTGCATGATAGACTGCCTTATCCACCAAACAGCGTAGGAGATAAACTTTACTCCCTTATCAGGGTCAAATCGCCTTGCAGCCTCTATAAGACCTAAAATCCCTTCAGCTATAAGGTCGTGAAGGGGAAGACCGCAACCCAAATACTTCTTCGCAACGCTTACAACGAACCTGAGGTTAGACTCAACAAGCTTTTTCAGTGCTTCTTTATCTCCAGCCTTTGCCCTCTTTGCAAGCTCTATCTCCTCCTCACGGGAGAGGAGGGGAATCTTTGAAATGGCCTTCAAAAAGGCGTCTAATGAATCTTTATCAGGAACGAAAGACTCAATAAGTGACGGATCTATTTCCTGGTCAAAGAGGGAAAACTCCCCCTCTTCGGAGGGAGCTCCCACACTATCATCAAAAATCTGATTTTCCTCATCTTCTAAGAAGAAGTCCTTTTCTTCCATTCTACTCCTCCGGATTGAGAACTACGTAGATAACGCCTTCTCCCCTGATAACCTTAAGGAGAACTCCGGAATTCCCTGCCTGTTCAAGAACCTTAACAAGGTCGTCAACGCTCTTAACGGGCTTCATTGTCCTTGGAGTTATACCGGCCTCAACGATAATATCACCCTCGCTCAGACCGGCATCATCTGCAGGAGAGCCTGGCTTAACGGAAGTAACTAAAAGACCGTGCTTTATCCACTGTGGAACGCCTAACTTTTTGCGGAGCTCCGGCGTAAGCTTCTGAACAGAGAAACCGTACTTGTCCATAAGGTCTATAGAAGCCACGCTGGTTCCACCAGGCATCTGACCTATTTTAACTGTAAGAACTTTCTTCTTACCGTCTCTAATAACTGTAACTTTTACCTTCTCTCCGGGAGGCGTATTAATAACCTTAAGCTGAAGATCTGTTACATCTTTAACCGGCTTTCCGTTAAACTCAACGATAATATCACCGCTCTTAAGCCCTCCTTTCTCTGCAGGAGAACCGGGCATAACCTTTGTAACAAGAACTCCATGGTCAACACCGAACTTCTGTGCAAGCTCAGGAGAAACGTCTTCAATGTAAACGCCGAGCCAGCCTCTAATAACCTTTCCGTACTTAAGAAGGTCGTTCATTACCTTCTTAGCAATGTTTATAGGAACGGCAAAACCCAACCCTTGAGCATTTCTGACAATAGCCGTATTGATACCTATAACCCTGCCGTAAATATCACACAAGGGACCACCGCTGTTACCGGGATTTATAGCAGCATCTGTCTGGATAAAGTCCTCAATAGGGTTGAGTCCTAAACCGTGCCTGCCCTTTGCAGAGATTATTCCGTGTGTTACCGTCCAGTTAAGACCGTAAGGGTTACCAACAGCAATAACAAATTCACCTACCTTAATGTTATCTGAATTCCCGAGCTCAACTGTTGGAACCTTTTTATTACCAACTTTAATCTTTATGAGAGCAACGTCAGTTTTCGGGTCCCTACCTACAACTTTAGCCCTGTAAACTGAACCATCGCTGAGTTTTACCTTTATAACTTTTGCCTGCGCAACAACGTGGTTATTCGTAAGAATGTAAGCCCAGCCCTTCTCCTCCTTAACGATAAACCCTGAACCTAAAGCTCTCATCTGGAAGTGATCTGGAATTTGAGGGAATGGGAAACCGAACTGATGGAAGAAATCCCTGAACTCAGGAGGAATGGGAGGATGGTTTATCTTAACCTCAGAAACAGTGCTGATGTTGACAACTGCAGGTTTCACCTTCTCTGCAACAGTCTCAAAAACCTTCTGGAGAGACTCAGCTACAGAGTAGTCCTTCTCCGTTGCTTGAACAGAGGCAAAAACTGCTGATGTGGTAAGTGAAAGGGTTGTAACAACTGTAAGGGCACACTTTAGAAGCTGTCTGGTGTTCATCGCACACCTCCTTGATATGTTTTTTTATAGTTAGTTGCCTTCTTTAGCGTAGAGCCTATCTACAAGCTCTTTAACTTTCTTTTCACTTAATACCCTCTTTGCCCCGATAAACCTGTACCTGAAGTAGTGATCGTTGAGAGAGGAAATTGCAAGGCCATGATACATGGAGGAAAAGTGGATAAACCTTCCGTTCCCTATGTAGATTCCCACATGGGAAGGATAGCTGGCATAGGTTCTGAAAAAGACCAGATCTCCCACCTTAAGGTGCTTTTTATCAACTGGCATTCCTACGTTAAACTGAGCCCTTGCCGTTCTCGGAAGGTTTATCCCCAATTTCCTGTAAACGTACATGGTAAAGGAGGAACAGTCCAGACCAAATTTTGGATTATCTCCTCCAAAAACGTACGGAGTGTTTTTTAATGTCTTAAAAATATCAGCCAATATCTGGAAGAAAGTTCCCCTGTACTGGGGATCGTTTAGTATGGAAAGGCTCCAGTTGTCGTACTTTACGTTTAGAGGAGTGGAAAGAACGTCTGAAAGAGCTTCAGACTCCCTGTAAACTATGTCTGTTATAGGATATATCTCCTCTGAAACAACTTTTGACTTAACTTTCTCAGACTTCTCCTCCAAAAACTCTATAGTTTGAAGGCTTTTTTTTGGCCTGAACTGACGATACCAGCTGACAGAGTGGAACTTCGGCGGTATGTAGAGTCTCTGACCCACTCTAATTATGGAGCTCCTCAGATGATTAGCTCTCTTTATTTTTGAAACTGAAACGTGAAAACGCTTAGCTATCTTTGAAAGGGTATCTCCTCTCTTTACAACGTAAACCTGAGAAAAAGCTGGAACAGAAAAGGACAGAAGGAACACAGCACTGAAAATTAACCTCCTCAACTCCAACCTCTCCCTCAATACGGTGAAATTAGATTTTAGCACACTCACGCCATAGCCCCTTCCGTCTCCAACTGCTCCTTAACGTACCTGTAGTAGTTCATAAGGGAGTCCACTACTCCATTTTCAACGTTTGAAAGGAATTCCTCAAAAAGCTGATAGGCCTCTTTCTTGAACTCAACAACCGGATCTCTCTGCCCGTAACCTCTCCAGCCGATACTCTCTTTTATGTGGTCAAGGGCTCTTAAGTGCTCTCTCCAGTAGTGGTCAAGCCTGTCAAGGAGAATCATTCTCTCTATCTCCCTCAGCTGGCCTGCTCCAACCAACTTCTCAAGCTCGTCATACTTCTCCAACAGCGTATCGTAGATGAGTTTTGCCAGTTTTTCCCGGTCGGTGGGAGCTCCCTCAACCTGAAGGTTCATCAACTCCTCATACCTATCTGGAATCGGAAAATCAAAGCCAAAACGGGCCTTCAATGTCTTCTTCAGCTCCTCTAAATTCCACTCATCGGGAAGGATATTTTCAGGAGCGAAGGAATCAACAAGCTCCCACGCAATATCTTCAAAGAAACCAAGAATCTCGTCTTTAACGCTCTCTCCCTCTAAAATTCTGTTCCTCTGCTCGTAAACAACCTTCCTCTGAACGTTGTAAACCTCATCGTACTCAAGGAGTCTTTTCCTTATCTGGAAGTTCTGCTCCTCTACTCTCCTCTGAGCATTTTCAAGGGCTTTACTCACCATTCTGTGGGTTATGGGCTCATCTTCAGGAACGTTCATCATCTCCATCATCTTCTTTATTCTGTCAGAACCAAAAAGCCTTAAGAGGTTATCCTCAAGGGAGAGGAAAAACCTTGACTCACCAGGGTCTCCCTGCCTTCCGGCCCTACCTCTCAGCTGGTTGTCTATTCTCCTTGACTCGTTCCTCTCAGTTCCAATTATGTAAAGACCACCAAGCTCCTTCACCTTCTCCTTCTCTTTCTCAGTTATCTCTTTGTACTTCTTCAAAGTCTCCTGGTAAATCTCCTGATATTTCTCCTCTCCTACTTTCTCTGGAGTTATCCCTTTCTCTTTAAGCTCTTTCTTTGCAAGGAACTCAGGGTTTCCGCCTAAGAGGATATCGGTTCCCCTTCCCGCCATATTGGTAGCGATAGTTACAGCGCCAAGTCTTCCTGCCTGAGCAACGATCTCTGCTTCCCTCTCGTGGTGCTTTGCGTTTAAAACCTGATGGGGAATTCCCCTCTTCTTGAGAAGCCTTGAAAGGTATTCAGAATCCTCAATAGAGCTGGTTCCGACAAGAACAGGCCTTCCAACTCTGTAGTTCTTCTCTATCTCTTTAACAACGGCGTTGAACTTCGCCTTTTTCGTTTTGTATATAAGGTCTGGATGGTCTTTCCTTATAACCGGTCTGTTCGTGGGAATTACAACAACGTCCAACCCGTATATCTCTTTTAGTTCTGCTGCTTCTGTTTCAGCAGTTCCGGTCATTCCTGCAAGCTTCTTATAGAGCCTGAAGTAGTTCTGAATCGTTATCGTTGCAAGGGTCTGGTTCTCAGCCTCTATTTTCACTCCCTCTTTTGCCTCTACAGCCTGATGGAGACCGTCGCTCCACCGTCTTCCCGGCATAATACGGCCTGTAAACTCATCAACGATTATTACTTTCCCGTCTTTTACAACGTAGTCTACATCCTTGTGGAAAAGATGGTGGGCCCTTAAAGACTGAATTATCGCGTGAAGCAGATCAGAGAACTTGGGATCATAGAGGTTAAACTCATTCATTCCTGTAATCTGCTTTACTATTTCCTCAACTTTTCTTATTCCTTCATCTGTAAGAGTTGCCGTTTTTGTCTTCTCTTCAACCTTGAAGTGTTTACCTTTCTGAAGCTGCCTGACTATTCCATCGGCAATGTAGTAAACGTCAACACTCTCCTCTGAAGGACCTGAAATAATAAGTGGAGTTCTGGCTTCGTCTATAAGAACAGAGTCGGCCTCATCAACTATGGCGTAAAAGAGCTCTCTCTGAACTTTATCCTCCTTTGAAAAGACCATGTTGTCTCTGAGGTAGTCAAAGCCGAACTCAGAGTTGGTTCCGTAGGTTATGTCTCTGGAATACATCTCTTTTCTTTCTTCTTTCTCCATCTGGTTCTGAAGGTAACCAACAGAGAGGCCCAAGTAGTTGTAGATAGGCCCCATCCACTCGGCATCACGCTTTGCAAGGTAGTCGTTAACTGTAACGATATGAACACCTCTCCCGGCAAGGGCATTAAGGTATGCTGGAAGCGTTGCCACAAGGGTTTTACCCTCACCTGTCTTCATCTCAGCAATTTTTCCCTGGTGGAGAACAATACCTCCGATGAGCTGAACGTCGTAGTGGCGCATTCCCTTTGTTCTCTTGGCTGCCTCTCTAACAGCTGCAAAGGCCTCGGGAAGTATTCTGTCCATATACCTGAACTGTTCCTCAGGTTCCTCTATCTTCTCAAGCTCAGAACGCCACTTTGCAGTTAAGGACTGGAGCTCCTCCCTGCTCTTCTTCTCAAACTCCTTTTCAAGGGCATTTATCCTGTCAACGATGGGCCTTAACTTCTTTATCTCCCTCTCGTTTTTACTTCCAAGGATTTTAGTAAGAATGGCGTTAATCACGGCTTCACCTCCAAAACTGCGTTTTTCTTGATGAATAAAAACTGAAGAAAAATAACTAAGCTAAAGGTGAAGCCCTGGGAGGAAAAGAGCTGAATCGGTGGGATATCTTTACAGTGAAATTGTAGCGGAGCTCTGTATCAACCTCTCTTTTGCTTGAGGGGGAGCTCTCTAAAGAGACACTTTCTTCCTCTCTGTGAGAGGAGATTAAAAATACAGCTTTAGGTTCATGAGAAGAGTTAACGGGAAAAGAGCAGAACTCAGCACCACCACAGACAACGGCAGTTATTATAAAAACGCCTATCAGCAGTTTCTTCAGTCTCATTAGACCTCTAAGCTCCAGCAATCGCCGACCTTAATGGGAACTATTTTATCGTTAACGTTTGAAATATATCCGTAAGCTAAAAGCCTTTCAAGTGCTTTTTCACCTCTGGCAAAATAGGGAATAACGTGCCAGCTTCCATAATGAACAGGAATGAGCCATTTTGCTCTGAGTATCCTGAAACCCTTAACAGCTTCCTCTGGAGTCTGGTGAAACTTCCTGAGAAACGGCTTAAATCCCCCTATGGGAAGAATAGCAACATCAACGCTGAACTTCTCAGAAATAGAGGAGTAAAGGTACTCAGAGAAAGCTGTATCTCCAGCAAAGTAGAGGGTTATTCCTTCCCATTCAACAATAAAACCGCCAACACCGGTGTCGGGATAGAGGAGGTTCCTTCCTCTGTTGTGTCTTGCAGGCGTCAGGGTAACTTTTACTCCTTCAAATTCAAAAGTTTCAAAAGGTTTTAGCTCAACAACCTCACGGTCCTTCAAAATCCGGGAACAGTTCTCAGGAGTAACAGCAAGAAACTCGGTAGGTATTCTTTTCAGGGTTTTAAGGTCAAGGTGGTCGTAGTGAGCGTGGGAGATGAGAACCAGCCTGGGAAAGACCTCCTCGGGAGAACGGGCAGGAGGAACAACTCTCGGGATACCCCCGGCAGAACCGGTAAGGAAAGGGTCTGTCAGCAACTCCAGGTTCCCCAACTTTACCCGTAAAGTAGAGTGACCTAAATTTTCTATCAGTAGCTCCATCCTGTCCTGGGAATTTATCTCATCAAAGGAGAAGTGCAATGAAAAAGGGATTTAGCGATATAGAACAGTTCTTTTTAGAAGCTGAGGAGAAAAGGCTTAAAGAAGTAAGGAAAAGAAGAGAAAAGGAGCAGAAACAGCAGACTGTAAGGAGAGAACAGCTTGTTAACCAGATAAGAAACCTAAATGAGAAGCTGAAAGGGAAGGACAGGAAAATAAAGGAGCTTTACAAAGAGATAGGCCAGCTACAAAGCGAGCTGTTAGAGTTTAGAAAGAAACAAAAAGAAATAGAGAGAAAAAAGAAAGAACTTCAGGAAATTGATAAGTATAAAGAGAAAATAGAAAATCTGCAGGTAGAGATATCAAAACTTAAAGGCGAGATTGCCGAAAAAGACAGGCAAATTGAGAACCTAAAGGCTCAGGAGGTTCCCAAACCAAAAGTTGAACTCTTTATTGAAGTGGCTTTAAATTCCGTTTCCGAACTTGCAGCCGGTCAGAATAGAATGAAAGTTCTCTTTTCCAAAAGGTTTAGAAAAGATATGGTAAAAGAGGTATCTGTAAAACCTTTCCTTTTTAACAGTTTCATCTCTGCACTCTCAAGAATTGATACAACATCTAAACTCCTAAAAAGAGATTCAAAACACGACATCTACAGAATAAGGGTCACCTCTCCCTACGGAGAGTACAGGGCTGTTTACCTGAAGATGGAAGGAAATACGATTAAGTTCGTAAGGTTCGGCCAGAGGGATTCTATATACGGAGAGCTTGAAGCCTGCGGGTGGAAGTTTGAGTAGGGTTTTAAGAACTCTACCTGAGGTTGAGGAGCTCCTCCCCCTTTCTCCCGAAGAAAAGGAAGCCTTTAATCGGGTTTCCCCTATCTACCCTTTTTCATCAACTGAGTACTACCTGAAGCTGGCAGAAAAATCCCCTGCCGTAAGGAAAATGGTCCTTCCATCTTTAGAGGAAATTGACGAAACAATCCAGTCTGCCGGAGAGGACGACCCTTTAAACGAGGAGAGGGACTCAAAGGTTCCTAAACTTACCCACAGATATCCGGATAGGGTCCTACTGATAACAACCAACTACTGCCCCGTCCTGTGCCGCTACTGTATGAGAAAACGAAACTGGAGAAAGCCTATTTTCACAATATCTGAAAGTGAGGTAGAGGGAGCTCTCTCTTACATCAGGTCAAACCCACAGGTTCGGGACGTTCTCATCTCAGGGGGAGACCCGTTAACTCTGCCTTTGGAGCTCCTTGAGAGAATCCTCTTGGAGCTAAAAAAGATTTCCCACGTTGAGGTTGTAAGGATAGGAACGAGAATTCCCGTTGTTGACCCTGAAAGGGTTTTGAAAGAAGAGCTCCTCTCACTCATTGAAAAGGCAGAGAAGGTCTGGGTAAACACCCACTTCAACCACCCAGACGAGATAACACCAGAAGCGAAGGAGGCCGTGAAAGCTCTTTTAAAGAGCGGAGCTCCGGTAAACAACCAGACGGTTCTTTTAAAAGGGGTAAACGACTCTGTTGAAACCCTTGAAAAGCTCTTTAGAAACCTTCAGAGGATAAAGGTTCGCCCCTACTACCTGTTCCACTGCGACCCCGTTAAGGGAGTGATGCACTTCTCAACCCCCATAACAAAGGGGCTTGAGATACTTAAAGAACTCTTTAAAAGGCTCTCTCCCCTGGCAATTCCCTACTACGCAGTAGACGGCCCCGGAGGATACGGAAAAGTTCCCCTCCTCCCCCACAGGTTCAGAGTAGAAAAGGGCAGATACCTGTTTGAGAGCTTCAACGGCAGGTGGTTTGAAATGGAAGATCGCTAACCTTTCTTTATCCTCTCTATAAACTTTTTAGCCCTGTCTCCCCTCAGGTAGTCTGCAAGTTTTAAAAGGCCCTCTGTATAGTACCTTGCCTTGAAACCCTTAAACGTTAAGTAGAGCCTTGCAATCTCAGCCCTATCCTTATGGGGGCATACAGTAATTATTACTTTGCTCCTGTCAAGCTCGTTGAGCCTATCTGGAAGTTCGTTTAACGGTATGTGCTTTCCAAATCCAAAGTGCCAGGCCTCATACTCCTCCGGGAATCTGATGTCAACGATTTCTGCCTCACCTTTTGCGTAGAGTTCAAGGAGCTCCTCTGTTCCAATCTTCATTCTCTTTCTTTCTTCGTAGTCAAAGTTCCTCAGGTACTCGTCAAAAGTCATCACAACCTCCTTTTCTAAGTTTGACGAAATGATTATAGACATTTTTGAAAACCAATGTTAAATTGATAACCATTCCTGATAAGAAGGAGATAATCTATGAGGAAAGCAAACAGACTTGTAAATGAGAAGAGCCTCTACCTAAGGCAGCACGCCCACAACCCCGTTGACTGGTTTCCGTGGGGAGAGGAAGCCTTTAAGAAAGCACGAAAAGAGAAGAAACCCCTCTTCATCTCAATAGGTTACTCATCGTGCCACTGGTGCCACGTTATGGAGAGGGAGAGCTTTGAAGACGAAGAAGTTGCAAAAGTTTTAAACGAGAACTTTGTTCCAGTTAAGGTTGACAGGGAAGAGAGGCCAGACGTTGACAGGTTCTACATGGAGGCCTGCCAGGCAATGACGGGCAGCGGCGGCTGGCCTTTAACTGTAGTTGCAACTCCAGATGGAAAGCCTTTCTTTGCAGGAACCTACATTCCAAAGGAAAGGCTCTTAAAGGTTCTTAAAGAGATATCAAGAATGTGGAGAGAGGAGAGGGAGAGGCTCCTCTCTGCCGGAGAGGAAGTTGTTAAACACCTTAAGAGCTTCTCTTTAGAGTCTCATGGGGAAGTTCCAGAGGTTGCTGAATTAGCAAACTCCTACGTTCCAAAGATGGAGAGCCGGTTTGACGAGGTTAACGGCGGTTTCTCACCACCTCCTAAGTTTCCACAGCCCCACAACCTCTGGCTCCTTACAAACGTCTCAGCAATCTACGGTAAGAGCAGAGCTTTCGAAATGGCGGCATACACTCTAAAGGCAATGAGATCAGGCGGGATATACGACCAGATTGGGGGCGGTTTCCACAGGTACTCTGTAGATGGAATGTGGTTCGTTCCCCACTTTGAGAAGATGCTCTACGACCAGGCGGGGCTACTCATAGCTTACTCAACAGCCTTTGGCTACAGTAAGTATTGGCTCTTTGAGGAGACTGTAAACGGGATATTTGAGTACTTAAAAAGGGAGATGAAAAGCCCTCACGGAACGTTCTACTCTGCGCAGGACGCAGACTCAGAAGGTGAAGAGGGGAGATACTACCTGTGGAAGTGGGAAGAACTTAAAAAGGCCTTAAGCCCCGAGGAGCTTGAGTTTGCGAAGCACCTCTACAACCTTTCGCCGGAAGGGAACTACGAGAACGGCTACAACCTCCCCTTTGTCGGAAGGGACTTTGAGAGGGTGGCAGAAGAGCTGGGAATGGAGCTCCCCGAGCTCCTCAAGAAAAAGAGAGAGGTTGACAGAAAACTCCTTTCAGAGAGGGAGAAACGGGTTAAACCGGCAAGAGACGAGAAAATTCTAACGGACTGGAACGGATACCTCCTGTGGGGGCTTATCTCTGCCTACAGGAACACGGGGAACAGCGAGTTCCTTGAAACAGGAGAGGGGATCTACCAGGAGCTTACAGAGAACCACTGTAGGAACGGGGAGCTCCACCACGCAGTTTACGACGGAGAGGCTAAAGAAAACGGCATTTTAGACGACTACGCCTTTACGGTAAGGGGAATTTTGGAGCTTTACCTGGCAACCGGCAGGGAGGAGCTCCTTGAAAAAGCCGCTGAGCTGACAGAGAAGGCAATAAAGCTCTTCTACGACGAAACTTCAGGGAACTTCTTTATTTCAACGGGAAAGGAGCTCCCCATAAAACAGAAGGAGCTCTTAGACGGCGCCTACCCTTGTGGAAACGGTGTTATGCTCCAGAACCTTTCACTCCTCTACCACCTTACAGGGGAGATTCGTTTCAAAGAAACCCTTGAAAAGAGCCTCAGGAACCTTTCAAACCTTTTAAATAAATACCCGTCTGCAGTCACATCAAGTTTAGAAACCCTCATTATCTACAAGGAGTTCCAGACTGTTGAGGGAAAAGAAGAGAAACTGAAAAACATCCCTTTCAGACCGTACAGACTTCTGAAGGAAAACGAAAACCTGGAGAAGCTGAAAGTGTGCTACAGGGGAAGCTGCAGGGAAGTTGACAGCCTGGAAGAAGTTTAAGAGAAAAGGAAACAAAAGATTCCCTTTTCTGGTATAGTGGAATCAACAAAACAGAGGGGGAAACTATGTTAAAGGAGCTTATACCTGCACTTACCGACTGGACTGTCAGGCTTGGGGGAGCTCTCCTGGTCTTCATCATCGGAAAGTGGATATCCCAGGTTCTGGCAAAACTGGTTGAGAGAACTCTCCAGAAAGCAGAAACGGATGCAACCTTAACGAGGTTTCTGAAAAACCTCACCTACTTTGGCCTTTTAATCCTTGTGATAATAGCCGCCCTCGGAACATTAGGCGTTAACACAACATCGTTTGCTGCCGTTATCGGTGCCGTAGGTCTGGCTGCAGGCCTTGCATTCCAGAAGAGCCTCTCAAACTTCAGCTCGGCAATTCTCATACTCTTTCTAAAACCCTTTAAGGTTGGAGACGTTGTTGAAGCCGGAGGAACAACAGGAAAGGTTGAGGAGATAGGACTTGTCAACACAGTAATGAAAACTCCCGACAACGTAAAGGTTTACGTTCCAAACTCTTCAATAACGGCCGGGAACATAAAGAACTTCTCTGCAGAGCCAGTTAGAAGAATTGACCTTGTAATTGGAATAGGCTACGAAGACGACCTGAAAAAGGCCAAAAACCTTCTAAAGAAAATCCTTGAGAGCCACCCAAAAGTCCTAAAAGAACCAGAACCATCTGTTGCTGTTGCTGAATTGGGAGACAGCAGCGTCAACCTTGCCGTAAGACCCTGGGTAAAAACTGAAGACTACTGGACTGTTAGAAGTGAACTGATAGAAACAATAAAGGAGACCTTTGACAGAGAAGGTATATCTATCCCCTATCCTCAGATGGACATCCACGCCGACGTAAAGCTTAAGAGGGAGTAATTCTACACGGAGGGAAACAGAACTTCCCTGCGTCAACTCTCTCCCAATTTTTACTTTGAACTAACTTTACTAAAATTTATAATTAAACTTAAACTTTTTACGTAAGTAAGGAGGATCTAAATGGAAATTTTTGATGCAGTTAAACAAAAGGTGGAAGAAATACTTGAGAACGCTGAAAACCTAACGGGGATAGGAGAAAATGACCTTCAAATTTTAAAGGAAAAGAAGGATACTCTAATCAGCTGGGGAGATGAACTTATGGATAGCTTCTATAAAACTCTCCTCAGCTATCCGAAAACTGCAAAAGTCTTTGAGAAAGTCCCCGTTGAAAGAGTTAAAGCTAAGAATAAAAAGTGGTACGAAGAGGTCGTTTCCGGCAATCTTGATAAGAATTTTTACGAGTTTCAGTTCTTAGTTGGTCTGATTCACATTTACTACGGTATAGACAATAACATTATGATCTTTATGGCTCAACACTTAAAGAGCAACTTCCTGAATAAAGCGGCTGAAACGTTTGAACCTGAAGAAGCTATAAAGGTATTTAAGGCGTTTTCAAAAATTGTTGACTTTCTGATAGCCCTCACCGTTGAAGGCTACATATTCACTCTAAGGGAAGCTCTGATGGATATCGCAGGCTACACTTCCGGGCTTGTAGATACAATGATGAATATGAAGCTCGAGGAGATATACAAAATTCTTAAGGAGGAACTTCCCGAAAGGAATTAAGGGTTAAGACCTACGCTTTCTTTTAATTTTTTAACTTCCTCGTCGGTCAGATGACGGTAGTGGCCGGTGGAAAGCTCCCCAAGCTTTAAACCTCCAAACTCAACCCGCCTTAAATACTTAACAGGGTGGCCAACGGCTGAAAACATCCTCTTTACCTGATGGTACTTCCCTTCAGTTATCTCAATCTCTGCCTCAGACTCCTCCTCTCCTGCCTTTAAGATTTTCACTTTTGCCGGCTTTGCCTTAAAGTCCTTAAGCTCCATTCCCTTTCTCAGCGGTTCAACATCTTCCTCAGTAAGTTTTCCTTCAACAACAACGTAGTACTTCTTAGGCACCTTCCACTTTGGGTGGGTAAGCCTGTGGGCAAGCTCTCCGTCTGTTGTTAAAAGGAGCAGACCCTCTGCGTCCTTATCAAGTCTTCCAACGGGAAAGAGCCTCTCAAAACGGGGAAGATCTGAAAGGAGCTCCATAACGGTGAGCTCCCTGTCTTTCGTTGAGGTAACATATCCGGCAGGCTTGTTGAGAACAACGTAGTAGTTCTCCTCGTAGAAAACGGGCTCTCCATCAACAAGAACTTCATCCCTTTCTGGGTCAACGTGGAAAGCAGGGTCCTTAACCACTTCCCCATTTACCGTAACGTGACCTTTCCTTATGAGCCTCTTAACCTGAGATCTGGCTCCAAAACCTGAATTAGAAAGAAGCTTATCCAGCCTCAAAACTACCTCTCAAAACAACAGTTCTTACAGAGATCCAGTAAGTCAGGAAAAAGAGAGTAAAATTGACAAAAACTGTAAGCACCTTGAAAAGCTTAGGATTTAAGATAAACTCTGCCATCTTCTTCTCAAAGAGAGTAGCAAGAATGAGAAATGAGATAAACTGAACCATCCAGCCTAAAACAAGCCTTCCCTTTTCAGGTTTAAGCTGGAAAAATATTTCAATAGACTTAACAAAACCGAAATATAAAATAAAAATCGTTAGAATAAAAATAATACCCAGAGATATTAGAGGATAAACATGGAGAAATCTGGATAAAAAGTAGAGAATTCCCCCGTTTGTTAATCCCATCATAAGGTATATAAAGAGATAAAACGCCGCACCCTGAACGTACTTAGCCACTATACCTCTCTATGAATTTTTCTACTGCAAATTTAAAAGTGAAGAAAAGGAGAAGTATATCGGCATTAAGGTAAACAAAAACAGCAAAAGCCGGACTGGGAATGGCCTTTATTAAGAGGAGAAATAGAACAAAAGATGTGAGTATAAATGGAACAAAGTGGAAAAGCCAGGCAACGGTGATTTTTCTCCTGTCGCCCACTCCGTAGTACCTCTTAACAACGGCAGAAAAGGTAAAGTAGAGGCCGAAAACCATAATCAGAGCTTCAACAGCCGTTCCTAAAATTGGAGAAAGGTGGGATTTCATAAAAAACCAGGTTATCAAACTGTTAAGCATGTAGAAGAAGATAAAGGCGTAAGCGTAAATGAGAAAAGCTTTATACTTCCTGTTCAAACTACCGCTCCTTTAAAGAGAGTATCCCAGTCCTCTGAGCTGCTCCGGCCTGCTCCTCCAGTCTTCCTTTACCTTCACCCAGAGCCTCAGGTAAACCTTTTTACCAAGGAGCTGTTCCAGTTCTTCCCTTGCAAGCTGACCTATCTTTTTAAGCCTTTGTCCACCCCTACCGATGATTATCGGCTTCTGGGACTCCTTCTCAACGATTATATCGGCATCTATCACCAGCATGTCAGGGTTTTTATCTCCCGGCTGAATATCAACAACCTGAACGGTTGTTGCGTGGGGAACCTCATCTCTGGTTAGAAGCATTATTTTCTCGCGGATTATCTCGGCTATGAACTGCTCTATGGGCTGGTCTGTAACCATATGGTCTTCGTAGTATTTTGGCCCCTCAGGAAGGTATTTAACAAGGAGCTCCAGGAGTCTGTCAAGGTTTGTTCCCCGTGTAGCAGATATGGGAACTATCTCATCAACAAAAGGGAACTCCTTGTTTATCTCATCTATCAGAGGAAGGAGCTCCTCCTTTGGAACCCCGTCTATCTTGTTTATAACAACGATAACTTTTGTGTCTTTCCGTTTCTCCTCGCCTATCTTCTGAAGGATTTTCCTGTCGGCCTCTGTAAGTCCAGCCCTTGCATCTATGAGAAAGAGGATTATGTCTGCATCGGGAATAACGCTGAAGGCTATCTCGTTCATGTACCTGTTCAGCTCAAACTTCTCCTTGTGAATTCCCGGAGTGTCAAGGAAAACTATCTGAGCTCCCTCCATGTGTTTAACGCCAACAATTCTGTGGCGGGTCGTCTGGGGTTTGTCTGTAACTATTGCAACTTTCGTTCCAAGAAGGCTGTTTAAAAGTGTTGACTTTCCAACGTTAGGTCTTCCAAGTATCGCAACGTACCCCGATTTAAACCCTTTACTCTCCTGCTCCAACTCCTAACCTCCAAAACTCTTTTAGATTTTCTACATCTAATTTAATCTGTTTAATCAGTTCATCAACCGAAGGAAAACGCTTTTCCGGTCTTAAAAATTTCAGAAATTCTACCTTAACGGTTCTGCCGTAGAGGGACGGGAGCTCCACTTCCGGAACGAACACCTCAATCAGCGGCTCTGTATTTTTCAGAGTAGGAGCTCTCCCGTAGTTGGCAACTCCCCTGTAAGTTTTTCCATCAACCGTCAGGTTTACAGCGTAAACGCCGAAAGGGAGAGGGAGCTCCTTAAAAGGCTTAACGTTAACTGTGGGAAATCCTATCTCCTTCCCCTTTGAAGTTCCTTTTACAACAACTCCACCAGCAAAGTAGGGGAAACCCAAAAGTTTATTGGCCCTGTCCAGATCTCCTTTTGAGAGGAGATCCTTTATTCTACTCGCCCCTATCTTCTCCCCGTCTTCAGTTTCGGGAGGAACGGTAATAACCTCTATTCCAAACTCTTTACCGAGAGCTTCAGCAATTTTTACATCTCCTGCTCTACCCTTTCCGAACCTCCAGTCCTCTCCAACAACCAGAACACTGCATCCCCACTCTTTTAACCTCTTAAAGAAATCTCTGGGAGAGAGGTTTTTAACTTCTGAAAAGGGAACGTTAAGGAGCTCCACTCCAAGCCTTCTTGCAATTTCCTCTCTCTCTTTATCTGTAAAGAGCTTTTCCCCCTTTCCCCTTATTGAGATAACCTTTACTCTGCCGCAGAGTTCCTTAGCCTTCTCTATCAGCTTCCTGTGGCCCCTGTGGAAGGCCTCAAACTTACCAACTGTGCAGCAGCTCTCTCGCAATCTCAACGGCTGAGCTCGTTCCAATTCTGTCTGCTCCGGCTTCAAGAAACTGTTTCGCAAGCTCAAGGTTCTTTATTCCCCCTGCCGCTTTTACCTTCACCTTCTCACCAGAACACCTTTTTAAAAACTCAACATCTCCTACAGTGGCACCGTAAGTTCCATAACCGGTAGATGTTTTAACGTAGTCCCAGCCGTTTTCAACAGCCAGGCGGCACAGCGTTTTCTTCTCCTCTTCAGTAAGGTAGCAACACTCCATTATAAGCTTTAAAACAACACCCGACAGGTTATCCCTTATCTCCCGGAGCTCCTCTTCAACTTTCTTCCAGTTTCCCTCTTTAACGGCTCCAACATCAACAACAACGTCAAGCTCCCCTGCTCCCTCCTCGGCGGCAAAGAGAGCTTCAGCCAGTTTCAGCTGAGATGGAACAGAAGAGAGAGGAAAGGCCACAACAGAACAGACCCTTTCTCCGGGAAGAACAACTCTCGCAACCTTAACGTGTTTTGGAAAGACACAAACCGTAGCAAAACCCAGCTCTTTTGTCCTCTCAGCCGCCCTAAAAACATCTTCCTCTGTAGTTGTAGCTTTAAGGACAGAATAGTCTATCTTTGATAAAAGCTCTTTTTCATCCATAACGGCCTCAAAAAGAGGGTTCTTAGTTTTAATTCTATAATGATTTTAGAGGAGGAAATAATGCGATTGAATAAGTTTTTGGCATACGCAGGTTTTGGAGCAAGGAGAAAGGTTGAGGAGATAATAAAGCAGGGAAGAGTTGAAGTTAACGGTGAAATCGTTACAAACCCCGCCACCGAAGTTGACCCTAAAAAGGACGTTGTAAAGGTTGACGGAGAGAGAGTAAGACTTCCTAAAAAGTTTGTTTACATCGCATTCAACAAACCCCAGGGAGTTCTCACGGCAATGGAGAGAGCTCCCGGCGACAGACGGCCGATAGTTGCCGACTACTTCAGGAAGTATCCGGTCCGCCTCTTTCCGGTTGGAAGGCTTGACTACAACACGGAAGGGCTCCTCATAATGACAAACGACGGAGAGCTTGCAGACAGGCTTGCCCACCCAAGATACCACGTTCCCAAAACCTACATAGCCAAAGTGAAGGGAAGGGTTAAGCCGGCAGAGGTTGAGAGGATGAGGAAGGGAGCTCTCCTCGTTGACGATAAGGGAAAAAAGTTCTTTATAAAGCCGTTAGACGTTAAGCTCCTTCACCCTTCTAAAACAGGAAGGAACACCTACGTCCAGATAACGATAGACCAGGGAAAGAACAGGGTTGTTCGGCGTTTCTTTGACAGGTTTGACCACGGAGTTTTAAAGCTGAAAAGGGTGGCCGTTGGCCCCATAAAGCTGGGAGATCTGCCAAAGGGAGCCTACAGGGAGCTCTCCCCTGAAGAGGTTAAGAGGCTCAAAAAGGCTGCCGGACTGGAGGAGGAATGATAGTAATAGCGGGCCCCTGCGTTATTGAGGATAGAGATACGGTTTTTGAAGTTGCGGAGGTTGTGGCGGAGCTCCAGCGCCGTTTCCCACAGCACAGGTTCATCTTCAAGGCCTCTTTTGACAAGGCCAACAGGAGCTCCATTAAGTCCTACCGCGGCCCCGGCCTTGAGAAGGGCCTTGAGATACTTGCACAGGTGAAGGAAAAGTTCGGCCTTCCCCTAACGACAGACATCCACGAAAGCTGGCAGGCAGAACCGGTTGGAGAAGTTGTTGACGTTGTCCAGATTCCCGCCTTCTTATGCCGACAGACAGACCTGCTGATTGCGGCAGCAAGAACGGGAAAGACCGTAAACGTGAAGAAAGGCCAGTTTATGGCTCCGTGGGACATGAAAAACGTTGTTGAGAAGCTGAAAGAGAGCTCCGCAAAAGAGGTGTGGCTCACAGAGAGAGGAACAACATTTGGCTACAACAACTTAGTCGTAGACTTTCGCTCCCTTCCCATAATGAGAGAGTTTGCAGATAAAGTCATCTTTGACGCAACCCACTCAGTCCAGAGGCCGGGAGGACTTGGAAAGGCCAGCGGAGGAGACAGGGAGTTTGTTCCGTATTTGTCAAGGGCAGCAGTTGCCGTTGGAGTTGACGGCCTCTTCTTTGAAACCCACCCCCGGCCCGAGAGGGCACTTTCAGACGGCCCCAACATGGTTCCGCTGAAGGAGTTTCCAGAGCTTATTGATAAACTGATAAAGCTCAAGGAGTGTGTGGATGAAGCTGAAGGAAGATGAAAGGATAAGGAGAATAGTTGAGATACTGAGGAAAGAAAAGGAGAACTGGAACGTTCCCATAGTAACCCTTATGTCTCAAACAGGAAGCGACCCGTTTAAGATTTTAGTTGCAACGGTTCTCTCCTTAAGAACGAAAGACGAAGTTACGGCAAAGGCTGCAGAGAGGCTCTTTCAGGTTGCAGATACGCCGGAGAAACTCCTGAAACTTGAAGAAGATGAGATCGCTTCCCTCATCTACCCGGTAGGATTCTACAGACGGAAAGCTAAGAACCTCAAAGAGATAGCCAAAATACTCATTGAGAAATATGGCGGAAAAGTTCCTGACGATTTAGAGGAACTCCTCAAGCTCCCCGGCGTTGGAAGGAAGACGGCAAACCTCGTAATAACCCTTGGATACGGAAAGCCGGGAATCTGCGTTGACACCCACGTCCACAGGATAATGAACAGGCTGGGCTACGTTAAAACGAAAACCCCGGAGGAGACGGAGTTTGCGCTGAGGGAAAAACTTCCAAAAGAGTTCTGGATTGAGATAAACGACCTTCTGGTCTCCTTAGGTCAGCACATCTGCCACCCAACCTCTCCGAAGTGCTCACAGTGCCCCATTGAACCCTACTGCCCAAAAATCGGCGTTAAGAGGAGCAGGTAATGAAAACCTCACCACTCTTTACAGACCTCTACGAGTTAACGATGATGAACGGCTACCTGAAGGCCGGGAAGACGGAGTGGGCTGCGTTTGAGCTCTTTGTGAGGAAGCTTCCAGAAAACAGGAACTACCTGGTGTTTGCAGGTTTAAACGACGTTGTGGAGCTCCTCCAGGACTACAGGTTCTCTGAAAGCGACATTGACTACCTCTACTCTCTGAAGCTCTTTCCAGACGATTTCCTGGACTTCCTGAAAGAGTTCCGTTTCACGGGAAACCTCTACGCAATGAGAGAAGGTGAGATATTCTTCCAGAACGAGCCCGTTCTAAGGGTTGAAGCTCCCATCTACGAAGCCCAGCTCTTTGAAACGGCCGTTATGAATCAGGTTCACATCTCGTCCCTCATAGCCACAAAAGCAGCAAGGGTCTTCTCTGTTGCCAGAGGGAAAAAGCTTGCAGACTTTTCACTCAGAAGAACTCACGGGTTTGATGCCGGAATGAAGGTTGCAAGGAGCTCCTACCTGGCCGGCTTTGACGCAACGTCAAACGTTCTGGCAGGAAAGGTTTACGGAATTCCCGTTGTTGGAACGGTTGCCCACTCCTTTATAATGGCATTTGAGAGCGAGGAAGAAGCCTTCAGGGCCTACCTTAACGCTTTTCCCAACCACGGTGTACTGCTTGTTGATACGTACGACACAGTGGAAGGAGTTAAAAAAGCGATAAAAGTTGCGAAAGAGGTGGGAGTTCCTTTAAAAGCTGTAAGGCTTGACAGCGGAAACGTTGTGGAGCTCTCTAAAATCGCCAGAAAACTGTTAGACGAAGCAGGATTCAAAGAGACGAAAATCATAGTCAGCGGCGGTCTGGACGAGTACAGGATAAAGGAGATTTTGGAAAACGGAGCCCCCGTCGACGCCTTTGGAGTTGGAACAAAGCTCGGAACGTCCGCAGACTCCCCCTACATAGACTTTGTTTACAAACTTGTTGAGTTCAACGGAAAGCCCGTAATGAAGACCAGCTCTGGAAAGAAGATGTACCCGGGAAGGAAGCAGGTCTTCAGGAACGAAGACCACGACATTGTTGGAGTTTTCGGAGAGGAGCTCCCCGGCGAACTGCTCCTTGAAAAAGTAATGGAAAACGGCCAGCTGATAAAGGAACTTCCAACGCTAAAAGAGTCAAGGGAGTATTTCCTTGAGAGGTTCTCAAAACTTCCGGAAGAGTTAAAGAGAATAGACCGGAAGGTAGAATATCCTGTCAGAATTAGCCAGAAGTTAGAAAAACTCTACCGGGAAACACTTGAGAAGATTGAGAGGGAGAGTTGATAAACCCCAGAATAATCACGATAGACGGCCCTGCAGGAGCAGGAAAGAGTACCTTGGCAAAGGAGATAGCAAAACGGTTTGGATACGTCCACTTAGACTCGGGAGCTCTCTACAGGGCAATCGGCTACGGCTGTAAGTTAGCAGGAGTTAACCTAAAAAACAGAGAGGCCGTTTTAAAGGTTGCCGAAAACTTAAAAATTGAGCTTCTGCCAGACGGCAGAGTCCTGTTAAACGGGAAAGACGTAACCGAAAAGATAAGAACTCCGGAAGGTGGTCTTTTAGCTTCACAGGTTGCCCAGTTTCCAGAGGTAAGAGAGATAGTTGTAAAGCTTTTAAGGAAAATAGCGGAAGGGAAAAAGATAGTAATAGACGGCAGAGACGCAGGGACCTACATCTTCCCCAACGCAGAGCTGAAAATCTACCTGACGGCAAGCCCTGAAGAGAGAGCAAGGAGGCGGTACGAGGAGCTGAAAAAGAAAGGTTTTAACGTAAGCTATGAGCAGGTTCTTAAAGAGGTGATAGAGAGGGACAGACAGGACGAGAACAGACCCTTTGCCCCCCTCAGAGTTCCAGAAAGAGCCTTTGTAATTGACACAACCGGAAAAAGCCTTAAAGAAGTACTCTCTGAAGTTGAAAAGCTGATAGACCCTTAAATACCCTGATTGTTCTTTGCCTTCTGGGCTGTTATCTTCCTGTAAACCTCCCTGTCTGAAATGTCTGCCTTTCTGTTAAGCTCAGGGTCTATGTACTGAAGGTAGGTTGTAGTGCTGACCCAGGGAACGTAGAGGAATATCTTCACTCCCCCGACATTCCAGATAGCCTCTCCAGCCTGAAGATTTGGAGGCTGATAGCTAGCAGGAGGACCGTATTTCTTAACCAGCAGGTCGTAGTAGGTTTTAAAAGTGCTCTTTGCCATATCCTCTGAAAGCCTATAGTCTATTTTCATTAACTTCCCCTTGTAAAACCAGAAATAGGCACTATCAAGCTTCTCCAAAGGCAGCCCTTTAACCTGATAACCGGTAACGTTAGGATTTGTAATGTCATCTCTGATGATCCTGTATCCAGAGGCGACAACGTTCCAGCCCTTTTTGATAACGAACTTTTTAAATTCCTCCTCCGTTGTCTTTCCAACTTCTAGACCAAACGGTCTGGGAACTGAAACTCTCTGCTGCTGGGCAGAAGCCACAGTAAACCCAGTCAACGGGAAGCCTGAAAAGAAAAAGCCTGCTGTTAAAACAGAAACCAACAATTTCCTCATCTTCCCCTCCCGTCTTTTTCATTTAATAGTTGCTGTATTATAAAGAAGTCCTCATCAGAATCTTTTATAAAAATTAAACTCCACTCCCTACCTCTTTAAGAAACTCGTTAACGGTAATAATCTCAAAATCCAGCCTGGGAGCTCCGCACTCCCTCACCCACTCAAGGGCCGTTTTCCTACACCAGTCAAGGTCTATATCGGGAGCAAAGCTGGCAAGGTAAACCTTTGTTTCAAAAAACCTCTTTAGCTCGTAAGACAGCTGGTTCAGGTAGAGTATCTTCTCCCTCACTTTCCTCGCCTTTTCGCCACCGTGGAAGGCCAGCCTCATAAAGAACTCAACGTTTCCCTTACACTCGTAGGCCTCAACGTAGTGTTTCCCCCAGAAGGCAACGTCAACGTTCTTCCCGGAGAGCTCCCTCTTCCCGCAGAAAATCCTCAACTTCTCTCTGTTTACCATGGGCTGACAGTGCATTGAGAGGAGCTCCACCTTATCCCTGTTTACCGGCCCTAAGTGGTAAACAAGCTCCTCAAAGAGCCTTCCTTTTCGTAAAGATACTACATCATCTTGAGGAATTGGTTTCCCAGAGGAGTTCTCCGCATGTCTAAGAAAAAAATTTTCTATCAGATTCCAGAGTATCCGCTTTTCTGCAAGTGATACTGGAAGTGAGTTTAAAAACTCCTCTTTTCTTTCCCTTTTAAACTGATAAAACTGGCCAACGTGGTCAACATACTGAAAAAATTTCGCTATTTGAGTAATAACAGGCAGTCTATCTTTTCTTCTGAGGCATATAAGGAAATGGACAAGCTCTTTAACAGGCTCTCCTAAAAACCGCTCAATATCAACATAACAGCTGAAAAGGGCCATATCTAATCTACTTTATAAAGAAATTCAAAAGAGATAGATTCTGAGTCTGGCTTATTGCTGCTAAAAGAGCCTGGTATGCAGTTTTAGCCTTTTCATACTCAGCTATTGCTCCAGGGTAGTCTGCATCCTCTATTTTTGATTTAAGCTCTTTAAAATGAACCATAATAGCATCGTTTTGGCTCTTAATATCCTCAACAACCCTCTCCTGAGTACCAAGAATTGACCTGTAAGCTTCTATCTGGGAAAGTCCTTTGTCAAAAGCATCTAAGAGTTTAAGGTTCTGAACGCCGTCTCCCAAATCTACCTGAACCGTATCTGTGTGAAGCTCATTTAAATTTCCGGAATCAAGGATATCGGCAATTTTGTTGAGAACTTCAACAACGGTAATTCTGTTTGAAACCCTGTTGACCCCAAAGTAGTTAGCTCCATTAAAAGTTGTATTTACTTCAACTCCGTTTGCAACGGGAACTGCAGTCTCAACGGTTTCTCCGTTGTAGGTTCCGTCGCTACCAAAGGGAGAGCTCTGGCTCTTCACTCCACCGAAAATGTAGGAATCCCCAACCTTCGTATTTCCCATATTTACAACGTAAGAGGCCACATTTCTAAAGTAATCGGCAAGGACTTTAGCATCCTCTCCGTTGAGAGCTCCGGTGTTTAAAACCTGAATTATCTTTACCCGGGCTTCCTGCAGAAGGTTTATGGCAGAAGTCATAGAGGTTTCTGCAGTTTTGAGAACGTTGTCTGTAAGATCTATATTCCTGTTGAACCTCTCAACTCCCTCAATAAAGCGCTGAAGCCGTAGTCCCCTTGCAAAATCAACAGGGTTGTCTGAAGGCTTCAGTATGGCCTTACCGGAGGAGAGTTCCTCCGTGCTCTTTTTCAGCTGGGAGCTCCTCAATCTATCGTACTTTAGGAGTATGTCAAAAATCATTCCATCTGTTACCCTCATAGCTACCTCACCATACCAAGAACTGTTTGGAGAAGTTCATCTGTAACAGTAACAACCCTTGCAGCGGCCTGATAAGCTCTCTGGTACTTTGTAAGGTTCACAAGCTCTTCATCAATGTTTACTCCAGAGAGCTCCTTAACTTTTTCCTCTATAGATTCCAGCCTGAACTGAGAGGCCTTTAAACGGTCATCTACAGACTTTACCTCAGTTCCAATAGAAGAAGCAACTTCAGTTCCGTAATACTCGGAGAAACTCAAATCTGAAAGCTCTGAAAAAGTCTGCTGTCCCAGATCAATAAGAGCCTTTACATTCGTATTATCTGAATTGAGATAGTTGGAATCTGAAGCAGCGGCAACCTTTTTTGGATCTTCAAAAGCCAAAACGATGTTTGAAGCGTCTATCGGCTGACCGTTATCTGAGCTAAAGAGGGAAACTCCCTTCTCTCCGTAAAGGTTATAGCCGGCCTCGTGCTGCTCATTCACCTTCCCTGCAAAGGTTGAAACTAAAAGATTAAGCTTACTTTTGTACTCTTCAACTGCTTTTATTCCAGAAACGATACCGGCAACTTTTCCTTTTTTAAACTCATCTGTAACGTCAACGCCGTCGGCAATAACCTTAACTCCGTCTGAAGACTGTTCAACAGAGACGTTAAAACTTCTCTCCTCAGAAACCAGAGGAAAACCTTTAGCTGTAAAAACTCTAACCCTCTCATCTGGCAAATAGACAACTTTTACGTCAACTAAAGAACTTAACTCTTTTAATGTTCTGTCCCTTTCATCTAAATATTGATTAAAACGTTCAGGAGAATTTTTAAAAATCAGCATATTTTTGTTAATTTCTGCCAGTTTCTCAGTTAATCTATTTACTTCAGAAATAACATCTCTCAGATGGGAAACCGAAGTTGCTTCAATCTCCTCCAAAGAGGAGTAAGTATCCCTAATTCTTCCAACCAGTGTTTTAGCAACAGAGAGAAAGTTAGCCCTTGCCGCGATATCGTCCGGCTTAACGGCTATATCGTGAAGTGAGTTGAAAAACTGGTTAATGGCCTCTGAAAGACCGCTACCCATAGGGTCGTTAAAGAGGCTCTCTATCTGGGAAAGAACGTTCTTATAGGCTGAAAGTTGCGCGTTGTCTCCGTTTTCTGAAATTAACCGCTTGAAGTAAGCTCTGCTGAAAACCCGCTTAACAGTTTCTACCTGAACTCCAAGGCCGGGCAGGTCGGCAAAAACTGGAGTTTCCCTTGAATAACCATCCGTATAAACGTTATTCATGTTCCTATTAGTTGTTGTTATACCTATCTTCTGAGAAAGGAGAGCCTGACTGGCCGCCGTGAGAGCTCCAAAAAGAGACATTCCACCTCCACCATAGTGGTCTAAATTCTATTATCGCAAATAGCTTGAAAAGTTTAATCCCCATTCTCCTTTAACCCAGAACTCTCACTAGCTCAGATAAAACTTGAGATGTTCTCGTAGAGAAAAGTGATTACCTCTCCCCCACTAGTTCAGATAAAACAAGTTCCTCTACGGGGTGTCTGAGAGCTATAACATAGGTTTAAATCTCACTAGTTCAGATAAAACTTGTTATGGCTCTTGCGATTATCGGGGCTTTTATTGTGTTTAAATCCCACTAGTTCAGATAAAACGGGAGACCTTTTGAGGTTGTTGTGAAGGCAATGATGGTTTAAATCCCACTAGTTCAGATAAAACTAAAACTTTCAGAAAAGCCACATACTCTGTTCCTAAGTTTAAATCCCACTAGTTCAGATAAAACCCAGCAGTCTCTTTTGAGGGATTCGTTTAAGAAAGGTTTAAATCCCACTAGTTCAGATAAAACATAGATGCCGGGTTCGAGCCGAAGGAAGCTGCCGAGGTTTAAATCCCACTAGTTCAGATAAAACTCAAGAGGATCGTTGCGAGGGTCTAAATGAAAGAGGTTTAAATCCCACTAGTTCAGATAAAACTTCACCCTCTCGTTTAGCCCGCCGTATTTCTCAACAGTTTAAATCCCACTAGTTCAGATAAAACGCTCAAGGTTGTGATGATGAGGTTCAGATTATATTGTTTAAATCCCACTAGTTCAGATAAAACAATCCACAATCACCCAAACTATCGAGCTATGCCCGGAAGTTTAAATCCCACTAGTTCAGATAAAAC
>JALTBO010000032.1 GCA_027075275.1 Desulfurobacteriaceae bacterium | reverse complement strand
CGGACGTAGATAACCCCGCCGTGCATTCCCGTAGCACAGTAATCTCCAACTATGTCTTCCCCCGGCTTTCTATTAAGGCCAAGAAGTATGAGAATTCCACCGGCCATATACTCGCCGAAGAAGTTTCCGGCCTTCCCGCCAACTATAAATGTTGGAACAAGGTTCTTGTAGCCCTTCATGTGGATTCCGACCCTGTAGCCAACGTCTCCCTCTATATAGACTTTTCCTCCCCTCATCCCGTAGCCGCAAACGTCTCCTGCGTGGCCTCTAACGACTATCTTCCCGTCTCTCATCGTGTTTCCAACGCCGTCCTGGGCATTTCCGAAGACCTCTATCTCCGGGCCGTAGAGGAAGATTCCGAGGTCGTTCCCTGCCGTTCCGTGAACCTCTATTTTCACTTTTCCCTTAATTCCAGTTCCAATGTAGCGCTGGCCGTAAACCTCTTTCAGGATAACTTTCTGAGCTCCTCTGTTTACAAGCTCCTTAACCTTTGCGTTAACTTCCCTGTAGTGGGTAGTTCCGCAGGTTATTTCGTAAACGTTGTCGCCTATCTGTTTTACTTCCATGGTCTACTCCTTTAAGCTGGGTAGCAGACGTCTTCCTCTTTACAGTGGTTTAAGAGGGCTATAACGGGCTCCCCCGCTTTTGGCATCCATACCCTATCAGGGTTTTCGCAGATAACTCTAATTGCAGACTCCTCACTTGCCATGTAAACCGTATCTCCCTTCTCTGCAGCAACGAAGGGACGGAGTTTTATCCTGTCGTTAAAGCCGATAACTCCGTCTTTAAAGGCAAAGAGCATTGCGAAGGGGCCGTTGAGCATTGCAGGAGCATAAACAGTTCTTATCATCTTCGCCATTTCGTAGATCTTCTCAAGACCAACTTCTCTGTAGTGTTCAACGTCTTTCCAGAAGGGAGCTGCCATTGCCATAAAAACAGCTCTGATTGGGAGCCTGTGTTTCCTGAAGAGAAGGTCAAAGAGGTAGGCTGCAACCTCTGTATCTGTAAGTAGAGTGCACCTGTAGCCAAACATCTCAACGTAGCGCTTGTTTGTTCCGTAAGAGGTTATCTCTCCGTTGTGGACGATTGCCCAGTCAAGGAGGGTAAAGGGGTGAGCTCCCCCCCACCAGCCGGGAGTATTTGTAGGGAAACGGGTGTGGGCAAGCCAGATGTAGCCCTCATATTCCTTTATCTCAAAGAAGTCTCCAATCTCATCCGGGTGGCCAACCCCCTTAAAGGCTCCCATATTTTTACCGCTTGAGATTACATAGGCTCCCTTAACTTTTTCGTTTATCGTCATTACAGTCCTAACAACTAAGTCTTCCTCAGACTCCATGGGAAGGCGGGCGTCGTCTCTCGGCTCAACGAAGTAGCGGTAGAAGTAGGGCGGTTTTGTCTTTTTGTAGAGGGAAGGAACCTCTTTTGTTGGAATCATCTCAGACTTTACAATTTTGAAGGATTTATTCAGAACGGCATTGACTTCAGACTCACAGTCAAGGTCGTCAAGCATAACGTGGAAGGCGTAGTATTCGGCAAGCTCGGGGTAGATGCCGTAGGCGGCATAGCCGGCGCCCATGCCGTTTCCACGCTCTTTCATTGCAGTTATTGAGTCGTATATGAACTTTCCGCTTATCTTCTTTCCGTCTCTGTTGACTATTCCGGCAAGGCCGCACCCTGCCATTTCACTGTAGCAACCGCAAGCCATCAGACCGCCCTCCAGTCTTTGTAGGCCGTTTTATCCCGCTTCAGCTTCTCCTCCCTCCACCACTGGGGAAGGTCAACAAGGCCAAAGTCAAGCTCAACAAGTCTCTCTTTCACGTTTGAAACGTCTATCTTCTGCCTTATGAGGTTTGTAAGAATTCCGGTTCTGTCTATCTCACCGATTGCTATGAACCCTATAAGCTTTCCATCTCTAACAATCGCCTTTCTGTAGAAACCCTTTTTCTCAAACTTATCGTTTACAAAAACTTCGCAGGAGTCGTCCACCGGTTCAACAACTCCGGCGTTTAGAACGGGAACGGGAAGGAATTTGAGTGAGTTGAGGACAAGACCACCGAGGTATTCCATCTTCTTTCCGGCCATGTTAAGGCCTGCAATGAATCCCTGTTCAAAGGCCAGTGGAAAGAGGGGAATGGGCTTTTTCTGGCCGTCAACTATGTCTGTGCACTCTATACAGTCTCCAGCGGCAAAGATATCTGGAACTGAAGTCTCCATAGTGTCTGAAACGGAAATCCCTTTGTTGACTTCAACGCCGGCAGTTTGGGCGAGCTCTGTGTTGGGACGAACGCCGATTGCAACTACAACGGCATCTGCCCTTAGAACGGAACCGGATTTGAGGCGAACGCTGCTTACTTTTTCATCTCCCATTATCTCTTCTATCGTATCGTTGAAGATGAACTCAACGCCCTTTTCTCTCATCATGTTCTCAACTATCTTTGAGCCTCTCCTGTCAAGTGCACGGGCAAGGACTCTGTCAAGGAGCTCCACCACCTTAACCTTAATCCCAATCTCTCTGAGGAAGTAGGCAACTTCAAGGCCGATAAAGCCTGAACCGATTACAACAACTTCCTCTGCTCCGTTCTCTTTCAGGTAGTTTTTGAACGAAACGGCGGAGTGGAGCTCCGTAAACGTAAAAACTCCTTTTTTGTCGCTTCCATTAATGGGAGGAACAAACGGTTTACCGCCCGTTGCTATTAGGAGCTTGTCGTAGGGAACAAGCTCATTTGAGTCTAAGGCAACAACTTTGTTCTTTCTGTTTATACTTACAGCTTTATGGCCTAAAATCGTTTCAACACCGTTCTTTTCAAAGAAGGAGCTATCTCTGTAGAGAAGTTTCTCTTCTGGAACGTCAACTAAAACATCGGCAATCATCGGTTTTGAGTAGCACCTGTCCTCGTAGGAGATGACAACTATCTCTCCGTCTGGGTCAACTTTCCTGATTCCAGTTATACACCCAACCGCCGCAGCGCTGTTTCCGACTATTACGTATCTCATTCCTCTTACCTCTCAAAATCGTAGATGAGAGCTCTGTTTGGGCAGGCCTCAACGCAGGCAGGAAAGCCCCTATCTCCACACAAATCGCACTTAAATGAGTGCCTCTTCTCCTCTTTAATCATCGGGTGGGCAGCTCCAAAGGGGCAGACGAGAACGCAGTTCCAGCAACCTACGCACTTCTCCTCGTCAAGGTTAACCTTACCGTTCTCGTCAACCATTATTGCACCGGAGATGCAGGCGTCAAAGCAAAACGGATGTTTACAGTGGCGGCACATGAGTGAAAGTGAAACGGCCTCTTTAACCTCAACCGTTGCCCTTGGAAGGAGGTTTTCCAACTTGTAGGCCTTTACAGGGTCTTTACTCTCGCTGTGAACCATTGTGCAGGCAACTTCACAGTAGCGGCAGGAGATGCAGTTCTCCTCTATCGGGTAAACTTTCATCAGCTTTCTCTTCTTGCTCATCTTACCCCCTACATTCCGGCGGGCAGAACGCCAAGGATTTTGTTCTCCTGCTCTGTAAGTCCCCAGCTCCTGAGCCTGAGCCTATTTCCTCTGATGGATTCAATGGCATTTATACCCATAGCTCCGAGGAGCTCCTTAATATCGTGAGCCCAGGCCCTTAAGAGGTTGTAAAGGTTCTCAGCAACAATTTCTGGATTTAACCTCTTTGCAAGTTTCGGGTCGTTTGTCGTAATTCCCCAGGCACACCTACCTGTATGGCACTGCTGACACTGTGTGCACCCGGCAGCAAGCTTTGCGACAGTTCCTATGTAAACGGCATCTGCACCAAGAGCTATGGCCTTAAGAACGTCCACTGCACTTCTGAAGCCACCTGCCGCAATCAGTGAAACCTCGTTTCTCAAGCCCTCTTTCCTGAGCCTGTCGTCAACGGCGGCAATGGCCATCTCTATGGGAATTCCAACATGGTCTCTCAGTGATTTAGGAGTTGCTCCCGTTCCGCCCCTAACTCCGTCTATGGCAATGGCGTCGGCTCCGGCGTGGGCTATACCGCAGGCGATTGCTGCAACGTTGTGAACAGCGGCAATCTTAACGAAAACAGGCTTTTCGTAGTTCGTCGCCTCTTTAAGGGCGTAGATGAGTTGCCTCAGGTCTTCAATGGAGTAGATGTCGTGATGGGGAGCGGGGGAAATGGCATCTGAACCTACGGGAATCATACGGGTTTCGGCAATTCCCTCGTTAACCTTCTCTCCGGGAAGGTGGCCACCGATTCCCGGCTTTGCTCCCTGACCGATTTTTATCTCAATGGCGGCAGAAGTCTCAAGGTATTCAAGGTCAACACCGAAACGGCCGGAGGCCACCTGAACAATTGTATGATCTTTAAACTCCCTCAAAGATTTGTGGAGTCCACCCTCTCCGGTGTTCCAGTAGGTTCCAAACTCCCTGCAGGCAATTGCCATGGCCTTTTGAAGGTTCAGGTTGATTGAACCGTAAGACATAGCTGAAAAGAGAACGGGGATTTCCAGCTCTAACTGTTTCCCTATGGTTGTTTTTATGCTTACGCCGTCTGAATCAAACTGGAGCTGGTCTGTCTTCCTGCCAATGAAGGTCTTTAACTCCATAGGCTCCCTTAACGGGTCTATCGGCGGGTTTGTAACCTGACAGGCGTCTAAGAGAAGGTGGTCAAAGTAGTTCTTTATGGGTTTATCGTTTCCGGTAGATGTGAGGATAACTGCCCCCGTTAACATCTGAACGTGGATGTCTCTGATGGCTTCAGGAGTCCAGTTGGCGTCTGGGTGAAAAGTTGAGGGATTCCTTACAACCTTAATGGCGTCTGTTGGGCAGAAGGCCTCACACCGCTTACAGTTTACGCAGTTTTCGTGGTGGTTCATTATCATGTTAAGGTCTTCGTCGTAGTAGGTAGCGTCAAAGGAGCACTGGTCAACGCACGACTTACACCTAACGCATTTGTAGTCGTCCCTTAATACCATAAAAGGGTAGAAGGCTACCTGAGGCTTCTTAAAGAGCATTTCACACCCCCAAAGGTGAGTGGAAATATTCTACTACAGGCTATTGGGGAAGCGAAATTTTCCTGAGGAAGGTATCAACGTCAAACATTCCCTGATAGACGCCGTTCCTGTCAACTACTGGAATGAGGTTAGCCTCAAATATGGCAACCACTTTTAAGACTTCTTCAACAGGGGCGTCTGTAGTTAGAACGAAGGGCTCTTCCGTCATAAGGTCTCTAACTTTCAGCTCTGAAAGGTCACTGATTGCTGCAAGCCTCAGGTCCCTCAAGGAGACTATTCCAACAAGCTTTTTATTCTTGGGACTTTCAACAACGGGGATGTATCGCTCCTTTCCTTTCAGGAAACGCTCTATCAGGTATCTGATGTGGGCATTCTCGTAAACGGGAGAAACAGGTTTCAGATAGTCTGAGAGTTTGAAATCTTTAAGGCGAACGGAGAGGAGCTCCTCAACGTTAATCCCTTTATGAAAGAGAGCTCTCTTGAAAAAGTCCACCTCGTTTGAAAGTCCCACAAGGAAGTTTGTAGTTACAGAGGTTAGAAGAATAGGAATTATCAGCTGGTAGCTGTGGGTCAGCTCAATTATGACAAGAGAGGAACGGAAAGGAGCTCTTGAAATACCGCTGAGCATTGCAGCAGAGCCGACAAGTGCAAAAACCCTTGGGTCAAAGTGGGAGTAGTCTCCAACGAAGTAGCCGAGGAAAGCCCCTGTAAAGATTGATGGAGCCATTACGCCGCCGAAAACTCCGCTGCCGAAGGAAAGAACAACGGCAACAAGTTTAGTAAGGGCAATTTCAAGGGCGGTGGCCGGAGAGAAGTGGTTTTTGAAGAGCTCCCCCACGGCACCGTATCCAACACCTGCAGCCTCAGGGTGGAAAAGAAGCAGAAGGCCAACGATAAGACCAAATGAGAAGGCAACTTTTCCCCAGTAGTGGCGGTATGCAGTCCTTAAACGGGTAAAGAAGTTGAGCGAAACAAAGAAGAAGAGGGAAGAAACAGCGGTTAAAAGGGCTACAACTATAAAGAGGGGAATCTCTGCATCCTGAAAGTGGAGTGGAGGAACGTAAAATGCTGTAAAGTCTCCAAGGAACTCCTGTGCAACAAGAGCTCCAACGCTTGCAGAAACCACTAAGGGAATCAGAACGTAGCTGTTAATCTTTCCAAGGACGATTTCAGTTCCAAAGAGGACTGCGGCCAGAGGGGCGTTAAACGTTGCAGAGATAGCTGAAGCAACGCCGGAGGTAAGGTAAATGGGAAGGTGAATCCTGTCTATTCTCAGCACTTTTGAAAAGAGCTCCGAAAGAACCCCGCCAAGCTTTGCGATGGGGCCTTCACGGCCGACGGGAGCTCCAAAACCGATGTTAAAAGAGGTTAAAGAGAGAACTAAAAGCCCCCTCTTCAGGTTAAAGCCACCCCTCTCTAAAGAGATCCTCTTTGCAATCTCATCAATAGTTGCATCCTCAGGTGAAACAACGAAGTATCGGGATATCTGGTAGGTAATGTAAAAAATAAAGGGAAGAAGAAGAGGATAAAAGAGAGGTTTACCACTGGAAAATAAAGCAAATATAGAATGGCTCAGGGTTATCAACTTTCTAAAAAGAATAGCAGAGAATCCGCCGATAACCCCAATAACAGAAGGAACGATAAAAAAGTGATTAAGGTTTCTTAGTAGTTTTCCGAATTTTTCCAAAGTGGCAATAGTTATACCATATTAAGCTCTACAAAACCTACAATAGTAATATGGTAAACTGATAGAAATTAGCTATATAACCTATTCTGGAGGGAAGAGATGGAGAACTACCTATCACCCGGAGACCCGATATTCAAAATATTTGAAGCCATTGGTGCAGTAGTAATTGTAGCCGTAATAATAATCGGAATCCTCATAAGCTACGACTGGTGGAAAGAGAAACAGGAAAAAGAGAGGGAGGAACAAAATGGCTAAGATAGATGAATTTAAAGAAAAAACCATTGAAGAAACCCTTAAAGAACTCAACACCTCTTTAGAAACAGGGCTCTCAGAAGAGGAAGCAAAAAAAAGGCTGAAACAGTTTGGACTGAACGAAATTCCCGAAAAAGAGGAACCCCTATGGCATAGGATATTCCGCAGGTTCTGGGGCCCAATTCCGTGGATGATTGAAATTGCAGCTATTCTATCTGCCCTTGTAAAACACTGGGAAGACTTTGTAATTATCCTGATTCTTCTCTTTGTTAACGCAGGGGTAGACTTCTGGCAGGAACACAAAGCACTCTCGGCTCTGAAAGTTTTAAAGGAAAAACTTGCTAAAAAATCCCTCGTCCTGAGAGATGGAAAGTGGAAACTGATTGACGCCAGGTTTCTAGTTCCAGGAGACGTAATAAAGCTGAAAATAGGAGATATTATCCCTGCCGATGTCAAGCTTGACCATGGGGGAGATTTCATCTTAGTTGACCAGTCTGCTTTAACCGGCGAATCCCTGCCCGTTACAAAGAAACCGGGGGATATAGCCTATGCAAACTCCATAGTAAAGAAAGGTGAAATAAACGCAATTGTCGTGGCAACAGGCCTTGACACATACTTTGGAAAGACCGTTCAACTGGTAGCAAAAGCAGAAAAAGAAGAACGTTCCCACTTTCAGGAAATGGTTATTAAGGTCGGGAACTTCTTGATTATCCTCACCCTTATACTGGTAGCAATCATGATTTTAGTTGAGATAAACAGAGGTAAACCAATAATTGACCTACTCCAGTTCTCCCTCGTTCTTACGGTAGCGGCAATTCCTGTGGCTCTTCCGGCCGTTCTAACAGTTACAATGGCTGTGGGAGCTCTCTACCTGGCAAAGAAGCAGGTTATAGTAAGCCGGCTGGCCTCTATTGAAGAGCTGGCAGGCGTTGACGTTCTGTGTTCCGATAAGACGGGAACACTCACGATGAATAAAATGACTGTATCTGTTCCCTTTACAGTTAACGGCTACACCTCTGAAGACCTCATGTTCTACGCAGCTCTAGCATCAAAAGAGGAAAATAACGACCCGATAGAGATACCCATCTTTGAGTGGCTGAAGAAACACAAGCTTTACGAGAAGGTGAAAAAGTGCGTTCAGGAGAAATTCATTCCATTTGACCCTGTAAGGAAAAGAACTGAAGCTCTTGTAAAGTGTGACGGAGAGGAGATATACGTTACGAAGGGAGCTCCCCAGGTAATCTTAGAGCTTTCAGATAAAAGAGAGTTTGACCCCAAAGTTGTAGAGAAAAAAGTGGAAGAATTTGCAGAAAACGGCTTCAGAACCCTCGGAGTTGCCCATAAAAAGCCTGATGAAGAAAAGTTCCACTTTGTCGGTTTAATTCCCCTCTACGACCCACCAAGGCCAGATTCAAAAGAGGCGGTTCAGGAGGCCAAACGCTACGGCGTTGAAGTGAAAATGGTGACGGGAGACAACATAGCAATTGCAAAATACATAGCGAGAATACTGGGAATTGGTGAAAAGATAATCAGCGCAAAGGAGCTCCGTGAGGCAACAAACGAAGAATACGCAGTTCTGGCTGAGATAATAGCCAAAGCCATAATGAGAGTTGAAGGGTTAAGTCCCGAAGAAGCAGAGAAAAAGGCAAAAGAGGTTGCAGAACTTGTCAAGAAAGAACTTGAAAATACAAAGCTCTCTGTTGGAACAGTTAAAAGGCACGAGTCTGAAATAATAAAAATCATTGAAGAGGCCAACGGCTTTGCAGAAGTCTTCCCTGAAGACAAGTACTTCATAGTTGACAAGCTCCAGAAAGCTGGCCACATAGTCGGAATGACCGGAGACGGCGTAAACGACGCCCCAGCTTTAAGGAAAGCCGACTGCGGAATTGCCGTTTCGGGAGCAACCGACGCTGCAAGGGCAGCTGCAGCTTTAGTTCTATTAGCACCTGGACTGAAAGTAATTATTAAGGCAATAGAAATAGCAAGGGAAATTTTTGCAAGAATGGAAGCCTACACAATTTACAGAATTGCAGAAACCCTTAGAGTCGTGTTCTTTATGACTCTTTCAATATTAATATTCCAGTTCTATCCTATTACAACTGTAATGATTATCCTTCTTGCGCTTCTTAACGACATTCCTATTCTGGCGATAGCCTATGACAGACAGAAAATCTCTCCTAAACCGGTAAGGTGGGATTTTTACGAAATGAACGTAATGGCATTCTGGTTAGGAGTTGCCGGCGTTCTTTCTTCATTTACCATATTTTTCCTCTTAGAAGAATACTGGAAATTACCTCAGGACTTAATCCAATCAATCATATTTACAAAGCTGGTAGTTGCAGGACACGGAACAATATACAACACAAGGGTAAAAGATTGGTTCTGGAAAAAGCCCTGGCCATCCGCAATTCTATTTGTTGCAACCTTTGGAACAAGGTTACTTGGAACAATTATCGCCGTCTATGGGTTCAACCTGATAACACCTGTTGGATGGGGATGGGCTCTCTTTGTATGGGGATATGCCTTTGTCTGGTTTGTTTTCAACGATGTAGTTAAAATGGCCGTTCTCAAAATGTACTGGGAAAAGAAGTTTATATTTGCTCCCGGCCACTTCAAGTTCATCAAAAAAGTCTTCTCAGCATAATTCTCTGCGGGCTCCGGCCCGCTTCTATTTTTTCTTTAGAATTTCTATTGACAACTTAATATGAATTGTTCTATATTTTGGATGAATTACGCCTTCCTGCATTCTTGTATCGTTTCTAAAGTCTGGCCGGCAGGTCCGGCCGCATTTTCTATTTCATGATCCTGCAAAATTACTGCAGAAAAGATTTAACAGCCTCTAAGAAAAAAAGCTACCGATGATTCAGTTAGAGAACTGATTTTTCATAATTTAGGAAAATTGACAAGAACCTACTTGGGAATCACGCCTACAAAATTAGTAACTTGAAAAAAATTGTGGCAAGAAATGAATGAAAACAACAGGAATAGGGAAACTTCGAAAGCTAAAGAACAATCAACTTTCCAGGCTTTGTAAACCAGACATTCAAGTTGTTACAAAAAGTAACAAAATATCTATTCCTGTGATAAGAATAGAAGTTAAAAAAAGAGTAAAAACAACGAAAAGAAAGCGAAAAGGAAATTAGTTTACAGCCAGTAATTAATGAAAAGAAACGGGACGGCAGGCGCCGTCCCACAGAGGGGTTAGCCACCGAAAGGATGGGTATTGGGATCTATCGTTGAGTGGCAGTTTGTACAGGTTACGCCTTTCTGCATTCTTGTATCGTCTCTTTT
>JALTBO010000031.1 GCA_027075275.1 Desulfurobacteriaceae bacterium | reverse complement strand
GGAACAGACCACGCAGGAATTGCAACCCAGTGGGTTGTAGAGAGGGAGCTGGCGAAAGAGGGACTGACGAGGCACGACGTTGGAAGGGAAGAGTTCTTAAAGAGAGTATGGGAGTGGAAAGAGCAGTACGGAAGCAGGATTATCAATCAGCTAAAGAAACTTGGAACATCCTGCGACTGGGATAGAGAAAGGTTCACAATGGACGAGGGCTTCTCAAAGGCCGTAAGGAGAGCCTTCGTAACCCTCTACAGAGAAGGATTAATCTACAGGGGTAAGAGGCTCATAAACTGGTGCCCCAGGTGCCATACGGCACTCTCAGACCTTGAGGTTGAACACGAGGAGGAACAGGGAAAGCTCTGGTACATAAGGTATCCCCTAATTGATGAAGAGGGTTACATAGTTGTGGCCACAACAAGGCCTGAAACCCTGCTTGGAGACGTTGCAGTTGCAGTAAACCCAAAAGATGAAAGGTATAAACACTTAATCGGTAAGAAGGTCAGGCTTCCAATAGTTGGAAGGGAGATTCCAATAATTGCAGACGAGTACGTTGACCCTGAGTTTGGAACCGGAGCCGTCAAGATAACTCCTGCCCACGACTTCAACGACTTTGAGGTAGGTCAGAGGCACGGCCTTGAGGCCATTCAGGTAATGGACGACTGGGGAAGGATAACCGTTCCTCCCTTCAAGGGAATGGACAGGTTTGAGGCGAGAGAGGCGATAGTAGCCCTACTGAAAGAGGAGGAGCTCCTTGAAAAGGAAGAACCCCACACACACGCAGTAGGCCACTGCTACAGGTGTAAAACCGTTGTTGAACCTTACCTCTCAGACCAGTGGTTCGTAAAGACAAAGCCCCTTGCTGAAAAACCTATAGAAGCCGTTAAGTCAGAAGAAGTCAAGTTTATTCCAAAGCAGTGGGAAAACACCTTCTTTGACTGGATGTTCAACATAAAGGACTGGTGCATCTCAAGGCAGATCTGGTGGGGACACAGAATTCCAGCCTGGTACTGTTTAGACTGCGGCCATATAAACGTTTCAGAGGAAGAGCCTGAAAAGTGTGAAGCCTGTGGAGGTAAAAACTTAAAACAGGACGAAGATGTTTTAGACACCTGGTTCAGCTCATCTCTCTGGCCTTTCGGGGTTTTCGGCTGGCCGGAGGAAACAGAAGACCTTAAGGCCTTCTACCCGACAGACCTTTTAGTTACAGGGTTTGACATCATCTTCTTCTGGGTTGCCCGTATGATGATGATGGGCTACCACTTCACAGGTAAGAGGCCTTTCTCAGACGTTTACGTCCACGCCCTCGTAAGGGACGAGAAGGGCCAGAAGATGAGCAAAACAAAGGGGAACGTTATTGACCCGTTAGAAATGGTTGAAAAGTATGGAGCAGACACGCTAAGGTTCACCCTAACAGCCCTTGCAGCTCAAGGGAGAGACATAAGACTTTCAGAGAAGATAATTGAGGGATACAGGCACTTCGCAAACAAGGTTTGGAACGTTGCAAGGTTTGTTTTAACTGCAACGGAAGGCATTAAAGAGGACGGAGCTATAGACTATGCCCCTGAAGATGAATGGATACTAACAAAGCTCTCCGAAACTGTAGAAACCGTTGACAGGGAGCTCTCCGCCTACAGGTTCAACGACGCAGCCAAAGCCATTTACCAGTTCATCTGGAACGAGCTTGCAGACTGGTACGTTGAGTTCACAAAACAGAGGCTCTACAGGGGAAGCGATAAGGAGAAAAGAGCTGCAGCCCATACTCTTTTAAGAGTTTTAAGGGACGCAATGAAGCTCCTCCACCCCATAATGCCCTTCATCACCGAGGAGATCTACCAGAAACTTCCAAACAGAGATGCAGAATCTATCGTTATAGCGCCGTGGCCCAGCGATACCTGCTGCAGATTCCCTGAAACGGCAGAGCTTGTTGAAACGGTTAAAGAGATAATAAGAGGAATAAGGAACGTTAAGGCAGAGCTGAACATACCGCCTTCTACAGAGGTTGAGGTTGGAGTAAGAACCAGCAACGGTAAACTCTTAGAAGTTATAGGAAAGATGGCTCCATCCATAAAACAGATGGCTAGGGTAGGGGAGCTCCACAAAGCAGATGAGCCACCGCCGGGAAGCGTCTCATTCTTCCTTCCGGGAGTTGAAGTTTACGTTAAGGTTGGAGAGCTGATAGACGTTGAAAAAGAGATTGAAAGGATTAAGAAGAAGTTAGAGAAGCTCCAGAAAGAGGTTGCAAAGCTTGAGAAGAAGCTCTCAAACAGGAATTTCTTAGAGAGAGCTCCCAAAGAGGTTGTTGAAAAGAACAAAGAGGAGCTGAGAGAACTGTCTGAAGTTGTGAAGAAACTTGAAGTAACACTCCGTCAGCTGAAGAACATGAAATAAGGGGGGATCTTCCTCCCCCTTTAATAAATTAAAAATTTTTTATGGTAGACTCTATATTATTAGAATTAGATAACAATGATAGGGCTAAACCGGATAGGGGAATTTTATGGAGAAAACCGATCCCAAAAAACTGCAGGGGATACTCAACAGGATATTTAACTTATTTTACCACAACCTGTTAAATCTTCCTCACCTCTCCTCATTTTTTCCGTCTCCACATATGTTCAAAGGGCTCGTTCAGAAGCAGTCTTCTCTAATGGCAAACCTCCTCTTTGATAAGGAAAACTCTCTGAAAAACTACGAAAGCGTAATCCTTCTACACCACAAAATAGGGCTACCTCAGGAGGACTTCATAGACTCAATGGAGTTTATAAAAGGACAGCTTCTGAACCTGTCGGAAAAGGGAAGAATTCCCGCCTCGCCTCAGAAGGTTGAATCACTGTTCCACGAACTTACAGAGCTCAGCTACGAGATATACCTGACAGAAGACCTTAGAGAACTGAGGAAAACCTGGGAGAAGTTCTTAGCCTACATTCCCGAGATAGCATCAGACCAGATTAAACTCCTTGAAGCTTTAGAGCAGGCCTGTTTAATAAGGGGAGAGGAGAAAAGCCAGACAGCTCA
>JALTBO010000030.1 GCA_027075275.1 Desulfurobacteriaceae bacterium | reverse complement strand
TCAAGGTCAACGTTCTTTAAGTTGTGCTGCCTTGCGCCTCTTATTACGATGCGGTCTTTCATGGAGCTCCTTCAAAAAGGTGTTTGTTAAAAAATTAGCCCTGAGAAACCGTTTGTGTGGAATAGGAACCCAACATTTTCAATTCTATCTATTGAAATTTTCTATAGAGAGTTCCTGCAATATAGATTTTATTGCCTTGAATTTTTAATTGCTAATTATTATCATTAACTCAGAACAAACCACTGAAAGGAGGAGGCGATGGCACTCGTTGGACAAAAAGCTCCAGATTTCTGCCTCAACGCTTACGATCCAGTTAAGAAGACCTACACAGAGGTTAAGCTCTCCGACTATGCAGGAAAGTTCTTGGTTCTCTGCTTCTACCCTGCAGACTTTACATTTGTCTGCCCAACAGAAATTGCAGCTGTAAACGCAAAAATTGACGAGATCAGGGAGCTTGGAGCAGACGTTCTTGCAGTATCTACAGATACACACTTCAGCCACCAGATCTTCTGCGAAACTGAACCTCTCCTCAAAGACCTCAAGTTCCCTCTTGGTGCAGACCCAACAGGCGAAACTGCAAGGGCTTACGGCGTTTACATTGAGGAAGCCGGTCTTGCAAGAAGGGGTAGGTTCATCATCAACCCAGACGGCGTTATCGTAGCTGAGGAAGTTCTTAACCCACCTGTTGGTAGGAACGTTAACGAGCTTCTCCGCCAGCTTGCTGCCTGGAAGTACGTTTACGAGCATCCAGACGAAGTCTGCCCTGCAAACTGGAGGCCTGGCAAGAAGACACTTAAGCCCGGTCCAGACATTGCAGGAAAAGTTGGAACTGTCGTTACAATAGAAGATATCCTCTCCTAACAAATAGAAAAGGGGGCTTAAAGCCCCCTTTCTATCCTTCCACTTAAAGTTTTTATTTCAGAACAACGTTCTTCCAGTAGTTCCTTATCAATTCCTTTGTGGATTCCGGAAGCGGAACGTATCCAAGTTTTACAGCTATCTGATCTCCGTTCTTGAACGACCAGTCAAAGAAGTCTATAACCAGTTTGTTCCTCTCTTTCTTTTCCCTCGGAAGGAGAATCATGCTTGCAGCGGTTAGAGGCCAGCTGTTTTTACCTGGCTGAAGAAGCAGGTTCCCTGGAAGGTAGAAGTGGTTTTCCGGTTTCCAGCTTGCGTGGGATGCCGCAGCTTTGAAAGACTCCTCTGTTGGCTTAACGAAGTTTCCATCTTTAGACTGGAGCTGTGCAGCTGAGAGGTTGTTCTGGAGCTTGTAAGCGTACTCAACGTAGCCGATAGCTCCCGGGGTCTGCTTAACGTAGTTTGTTACGCCTGCGTTTCCTTTCGCACCGATTCCTACAGGCCACTCAACAACCTTTCCATAACCCACTTTCTCCTTCCACTGAGGGCACACCTGGCTGAGCCAGTATGTGAAGTTCCAGGTTGTTCCGGAGCCTTCTGCCCTGTGGATTACTGTTATCCTCTGGTGTGGGAGCTTCACGTTGGGGTTGTCGTTTTTGATCTCAGGGTTGTCCCAGTATTTAACTTTGCCCATGAAAATGTCGCAGACGTCTCTGTTAGAGAGTTTAAGTTCTGTATCTCCCACTCCGGGAAGGTTATAAACCACAACAATTGAACCGATTATTGCAGGGAACTGGTAGAGCCTTCTCTTGTCAAGCTCCTGAGGAGAGAGCATCTTGTCTGAGCCACCAAAATCAACAGTCCTCTCTGTTACCTGTCTGATTCCACCGCCGGAACCGATTCCCTGGTAGTTGACCCTTACACCTGTGGCTTTTTCGTACTCCTTTGCCCAGTTAACGTAGACCGGGTATGGAAACGTTGCTCCTGCTCCGTTGATTACGATTTTGCTCTCTTTTTGGGGAGCTCCCTTCTCCGCCCCCTGCTGAGCTTTCTTCTCTCCTCCACCAAAGCACCCGAAGAGGAGTAAGGCTGAAGAGAGTGATATTGCCATTAACTTTCTCATCTTCTTCCTCCTGCGTTTTTAGTAAGTAGTATATAAAAGGGAGGGGAGGCCCCCTACCACTTAACCTGAGCTACTCCCATTAGAGTGTTTTTATCTTTTCCAGCGTCGTCTATAAGCCTGTCGTTAGCCAGTGTAAACCTTACGTGTTTGCTGTAGTCCCACCATCCACCGTAAACGAAGTGATCCCTCTCGTCGTTTGATTTGTCGTCGTTAGGATCCCAGTGATCGTACCTTCCAAAGAGGCCTAAAGCGTAGCCTGTAAACGGTTTGAGTTTAAGGTCTGCGTTTACAGAGTAACCTTTCTGGTCAATGTCGGAGGAGTTGTAGTAGTCGTCTTTATCCCAGATATACTGGGCTGCAACTAAGATGTATGGATTGTTGTAAACGGCGTGGATCTGGTAGATATGCCTGTCCATATCTTTGTTTTTAAGGTCAAACATGTGGGCTGTGTGGCCGGAGAGTGTGAATCCTTCAAAGAGGTTAAGAGAAAGCCTTGCCTCTATAGACTTTCCAAAGTGGTCGCTGTTTTCTGTTCCGTGGTAGCCCTCTCCGTTGAAGATTCCAAAAGACCATGAAGCTATGCCGTATTTTCCTTTAAAGTTAGCTCCAAGGTCTGCAGAGTTTAAAAGGCCTGCCCCTTCATGGTTCTCAATTAAGGTCTCTTCAACGTCTCTGTGGAGCCATCCGTGGTGCTCTTCCCAGTCTATCCATGGTCTGTGGGCAAGACCTAATTCAACTCCTGTGTAGGGGAGAACGTCGTGGAAGTAAACGTAGGCATACTTGAGCCTTGCAACGTAGGAACCGTCCATGTTTCCGCCGGAGTTTTCTTCCTGTTTAACGTCTAAAGTTGTTCTGAAGTAGTCTTTGTCGTTAAAGTAACCCCGGAGTTCAACGTAGTTCCTTGTGATTTTGAAGGCGTTGTTGTGGTTGGGGTTTTTAAGGTCTACATCGTAGTGGATGTAGGCAGTTCCTTCAACCTTTATCTTCTTGTCTTTAGAAGCTACCGGTGTTCCAGAGGCTGCCCCGGGAATTTTGATCTCTACTGGCCTTCTACCGGGACCGGGTGTGAGGTAGAGCCTTCCTTCGCTGTCTACGTAGAGGTGGTTTACAGGAGTTCCGTTGATGAGAATAGTATCTGCCTTTGCTGTTGCGGTAATACCAAGAGCAACAACGGTAGCGCACGATAAAAGCTTTCTTAATTTCATCCCTTTTTACCTCCCAACGTGTTTGAGGAAAGTTTAGTTTGAAAAGTGTTAAGAAAGTGTTAAACTAATGGAAAATTTGGGGGTATTAGCCTTGAGGAATTTGGTTTTCCTTGTGGTGCTTTTCTTCTTTTCCTGTGCCTATACCCTTACTATTCCGGAATCTGAGCTGAATAAAAGGATTCAGGAGAGTTTTCCCGTTAAAAAGGAGATTTACCTCAGTAAGGTTGTTCTTGATAACCCGAAGTTGAAACTGATAGGTAAAAACGAAGGGGAAGTTATCTTTGATTTAGACGTTATTCCTCCGATAGGGAAGGAGATAAAAGGGAAAGTTGATGCCGTTGGTAGTTTTAAGTTTGACCCGAAAACGAAGACACTCTACCTTGTAGACCTTGAAACTAAAAGGGTTACCCTTAACGGCAAAACATTTTTGACGAAGGATACGGGGGAGCTCCTCTCCCTTATCTTTAAGGGAATCCTAAACCAGATTCCTGTCTACCGGTTTGAGGGACAGAAGGCGAAACTGATAAAGAACGTTGAGATTGAAAAAGGGAAGGTTGTGGTTAAGCTGGGAGTTTAACCGACTCTGATAAGAAGTAGAGAGTTGAGGTTGTTATAAGGAGAGCTCCTATCTGAACGTAGTGGACTTTCAGGTGAAACCATCCTGTAAAGATTAAAAAGAAACCTATTGCTCCTGAAAGGCCGAACAGGAGTTTTGGAACGGGTTCTCCTAATTTTTCCTCAATAAAGTTGAAGAATTCAAATACAACAGAGAAGGAAAGGGCAAGGAAAAAGAAAAAGAGTAGTAAAAAGAAGAACACGACAGCAACCATAAGAAGCAGTTTAACCATAGGAGGAATTCCCTATTAATTTTTCTTTGATAGATAATGTGCTATTAGCCTTGAAACTGGAAAGTTTTTCGTTTCATTTGCAAGGTCTAACGGGGTTTTTCCTCTCATATTCTTAACTGTGGGGTCTGCACCGTTTTCAAGGAGGACTTTTGCAACTCTTACAGTTCCCGGTGTTGTTCCGCAGTAGTGGAGCGGGGTATTCCCGTAGTTGTCCTTTGCGTTAACGTCTGCTCCGTGTTTTATGAGGAGCTCCGCCAATTTCGGCCTGTTGTAGATTGCAGCAAGGTGGAGAGGTGTGTAGCCGTACTTGTCCTTTGCGTTAACGTTTGCCCCTTCCTCTATGAGCAGTTTGGCAACGTTATAGCTTCCCCTCACTACAGCTTCGTGGAGAGGTGTAAATCCAAAGTAATCTCTGGCGTTTACCTCTGCTCCGTGCTCTATAAGAAACTTTGCAAATTCGGTGTTGTTGGCATCTACGGCGTAGTAGAGGGGAGTCTGGTCAAACTTATTTCTGAAGTCAACGGGGACTTTACCTGAAGAGATGAGTTCTTCTGCCTTTTTAAAGTTGTTGCTCCTTAAGGAGAGGAAAAACTCCCTTTCTGTTTTCCTGTCAATATGGATGGTCTGTTGACCACCAAAACTGTTAACGGTCGGTGCGGTTAGAAGCAGTGTTAGTGTCAGGATTACTACTTTTCTCATCTTCTTTCTCCTTCAGTTCCTCAAGTAGTGATATAAGGTTGTCAAGGTCTTTGACGTCAATATAGAGTTTTCTGTCTGGAGTGAATACTGCATTCTCCCTTTTTACAAACTCAACAAACTTTTCTGGAGAGACCTCAGTTTCACTGCCAAAGGAGATTATAGCCCTTCCTGTAGGAGAAACACTTATCTCTTTAATGCCTATCTCCCTTGCAAGTTTTTTTACTCTCATCACTTTAAACATATTTACTATCGGATCCGGCAGGTAACCTCTTATCTCTTTTAGTTTCTCCATTAACTCCTGTGGGTTTTCAGATGAGGCAATCTGTGAGTAGAGTTTCACCTTTTCCTTTGGATCTTCTATGAAGTCTTCCGGTATGAAGGCCTCGTATGGAAGGTTCAGTTTCACATCTTCTTCTTCTCTTTCTTTAACGACCTCTTCAAAGAGTTTCATGTAAAGGTCTAAACCGACAGATTCAACGAAACCGCTCTGCTTGGGGCCCAGAAGTGTTCCGGCTCCTCTTATCTCAAGGTCTTTCAGTGCTAACTGGAATCCTCCTCCTATCGGGGAGAGTTTTTTCATCGCTTCAAGCCTTTTTGCCGCTTCAGGAGTTAACTTTACTCCAGGAGTGGTTAGAAGGTAGCAGTACCCTTTCTCAACACCCCTTCCTACCCTTCCCTTCAGCTGGTAGAGCTGTGAAAGGCCAAACCTTTCTGCTCCTATAACTATCAGTGTATTTGCACTGGGAACGTCTAACCCCGATTCAACGATAGACGTTGAGATGAGAACCTGAACGTTTCCCTCAAAGAAACTGTGCATAATCTTCTCTATCTGTGAAGGTTTCATCTGACCGTGGACTATTTCCACTTTTACGCCGGGGAAGAAGTTTTCAATTTTTTCCTTTATGAAGGGGAGCTCCCCTATATCGTTGTGAACTATGAAGACCTGACCACCCCGGGAGAGCTCCCTCTCAACCGCCGCCTTCAGTATCTGATCTGAATACTTTCCAACAACTACCTTTGTTCCTCTCCTTCCTTCCGGCGGCGTTTCTATGAGGGAGATGTCTCTAAAGCCTGAAAGTGCAGAGTAGAGTGTTCTGGGAATAGGTGTGGCTGAAAGGTAGAGAACATCTATGTTCGCCTTTAGTTTTGTCAGCTTCTCCTTTGTTTTAACCCCGAACCTGTGTTCCTCATCAATTATCAGAAGCCCTAAATCCTTAAACTCAACGTCGTCCTGAGTAAGCCTGTGGGTTCCGATTACTATGTCAACTTCCCCGTTTTTCAGTCTCTCTAAAATCTCTTTCTGCTCTTTTTTCGTTTTAAAGCGGGAGAGGAGTTCTATTTTAACGGGAAATCCGGCAAACCGTTTTTTAAATGTCCGGTAGTGCTGGTCTGCTAAAACTGTTGTAGGGGCTATAAGGGCAACCTGCTTTCCTGCAGAAACCGCCTTCATGGCCGCTCTCATCGCCACTTCTGTTTTTCCAAATCCCACGTCTCCACAGATAAGCCTGTCCATCGGTTTTTCAGATTCCATATCCCTGTAAACTTCTTTTATGGCCCTCTGCTGATCCGGGGTGAGCCTGTAGGGGAACTTTCTCTCAAAGAGGTTTAATAGCTGTAAATCTCCAATCACTTTCTCTTTCTTTGAGCTTTTTCTCTCCCTGTAGAGCTGGGCAAGCTCCTTTGCAAATTTGATCAGTGAGGCTCTTATTTTCCTCTCAAGATTCTTCCAGGAAGTTCCTCCAAGACGGTCAAGCTTGGGATTTTTACCCCTGTATCCCGTATATCTGTATATTCTGTCTATCTGTGTGAACGGAGCGTAGAGTTTTTCTCCGCCTGCATACTCTATCTCTATAAAATCGTAGGTCTTTCCCCCTATTTCTCTGCTTACAATTCCCTGAAATATTCCTATTCCGTAATCTCTGTGGACTACCAGTGTGCCTGGTTCAAAGGCCGTTACGTCTTCTCTTTTTGCCTTTGTTACAGGGAGTTCAATATCCCCCTCAACTGCCCAGGCTATTCCTTTTTCGTCAAACCTAAAACCTCCAGAAGATTTTCCCTTCTCTGAGGTAAACTCAATACCAAGAACTTTAAAGAGCTTTTCTGCTTCCTCTCTGAAGGTCTCGCTTGTGTAGATGAGCTTTACCTTTTTCCCATAAAGCGTTTTTGCCACCTCTTTCAGGTTCTCATCAGATAGGGGAGGAAGGGGAGAGATTGATAGGTCTACGGCGTCTTTTACAGGCTTTTCGTAGATGAGGAGCTGTGGATGGGGGAGCTCCCTCTCAACAAACTTCTCCGGCCTTGAAGAGTCAATCCCTTCTCTCCTCAGAAGTTGATAGTTTTCCTCTACCTGTCTCAGGAACGCTTCAGCAGAGGTTCTAACCTGATCCGGTTCAACAAATACGCACCTAAAGTTTCCAAGGTATTCCGACAATGGAACAGTATTCAGAATTTCTGGCAGGAACTTATCGGCTCCGCTGAGTTCTCCTAAGAGGGCGTGTCTCTCTGAAAGCTCTACGTCTATTTCAGAGAGCCTCTTTAAAACCTCTTTTGTCGGGGGGAGCTCTAAAGCTGGAACAACAGTGAACTCCTCTGTTTCTTTCCCGTCTACCTTTAGGGATTCAACTTCATCTCCAAATAGTTCGGCTTCAATTTTCTCGTCTTCTGGGGTTACCAGTTCAAAGTAGCTTCCTTTTAATGAGAATTCTCCCCTTTCTGGCTCGCTTTCAACCCTTCTATATCCTATTTCTGTAAGTTTTTCAGCTAAGTTTTCCGCTTCCTCTCCCCTTTTTAAAGAAACGGAGAGCTCTATCAGGGTCTCCGGAGATACTACCCTTTGAAGTAAGGCCTGTGGAGTTAGAACAAGGTAGTGAACCTTTTCCTCAATCAGTTTAAGAAGGGTTTTAAGTCTTCTGTACTGAACAGCCGATAGAGGGGAGGAGATGTCAAGGGGAGGGGTATCCCAACCTGGGAGGTATAGGGCTTTAAGGCCTATTCTTTTAAGGTCTTCCGTTAGTCCTTCTCCAACCTGTTCAGTGGGAACTACAACAACGGCAGGGTAGAGAAGTTTAAGGAGCTCCTTCAGGAGAATTGCTTTGGAACCGCCGGGAGCTCCCCTTACCTTCGCCTTTCCCTCTTTCAGCTGAGAAGAGATTAGCTTTACGTTTCTCTCAAACATTAACTCTCTTTCATTTCAAGGAGCTTGGCTTCTCTCTGCATTAGCCTGTTAAAGAGGGTATCCCAGAAAACTTCCATTCTTCCGCCGGAGTGTTCCCTGAAGAAGGCTACTGAGTCCTCTATTTCTCCTTCAAGTCTTTCAAACAGGTCGTCGTTGAGTAAGCCCTTATCTATTTTATCCTGGTTATACAGGAAGAAGTCTGCAACGATAGTTCTCGCAAGTCTTTCAACTTTAGACTCTGTGGCCATTTTACCCTCCAAAGTGGGATAGAAGCTTTGAGAGAACGCCTCTTAACTCCCTTCTGTCAACCACCATGTCTATAAGGCCGTGTTCAAGCAGGAACTCTGACCTCTGGAAACCTTTGGGAAGCTTCTGTCTTATTGTCTGTTCAATGACCCGGGGGCCGGCGAAACCTATCAGAGCCTTTGGCTCTGCAATAATCACGTCTCCAAGAAAGGCAAAGCTTGCCGATACTCCACCCATCGTTGGGTGGGTGAGAACGGTTATAAATGGCACCCCCCTTTCCTCAAGGCGTCCAAGGGCTGCCGAGGTTTTGGCCATCTGCATGAGGGAGATTACCCCTTCCTGCATTCTCGCCCCGCCGGAGGCGGTTATGCAGATGAAGGGAATTCCCTCCTCGGCGGCCCTTTCTGCGTTCCGCGTTACCTTCTCGCCGGCCACCGAGCCCATGCTTCCGCCCATAAACCTGAAGTCAAAGCAGCTGACCAGAACCTCTCTGCCCTCTATTTTGCCTCTTGCGTTTACAACTGAATCTTTCAGTCCCGTTTTTTTCTGGGCTTCTTCAATCCTCTGTGTGTAGGGTTTCCTGTCTTTAAACCCTAAAATATCCCTCGGAGAGAGTTCTTTATCAAGTTCTTCATACTCTCCATTGTCAAAGAGCATGTAGAGTCTGTCTCTTGCTGGAACAGGAAAGTGGTATCCACACTTTGGGCAGACCCAATCGTTGCTCTCAAGCTCTCCCTTGAATAGAAGAGCTTTACACTCCTCACATTTGAGCCACAGCCCGCTGGGGAGCTGTAGCTGGCCCTTTTCCTGTGGGGTCTTTTTTCTCTTAAAAAGCTTTTCTAACATTAATTAACCTCTGAAGCAGGCAATTTCCGGGAGCAGGTTGAGGAGCTCCCTGAAAGCTTCTGAAGATATCGTATAGTAAACCTTGTTCCCCTTTCTGGTTTTTGCAACTATCCCCTTATACCTGAGGGTTCTTAGATGCTGAGATAGGGAGGACTGGGAGATGCCCAACTCCTGTTCAAGGTCTGTAACGCACATGGGCTTGTCCTTCAGAGTAAATAGTATTTTTAGTCTTACAGGTGAAGCAAGAGCTTTTAGGCACTCTGCTCCCTCTTCAATCCTTTCATCGTCAAGCACGATGTTTCCTTTTTCCTTTTTGGCCATAGCTCCTCCCAAGAGATGTATTTATGTCTATTTTACACAATTGAAAATATAAAACAAGTAGAATGGAAACTTAAAATTGTTTAGCGTTTAATATAGAATTATTGCCCTATGCTTTCAAGTTATTTATTAAATTAGGAGGTAGTGAATGAAAGAGCTGAGAACAGAAAGAGCTCCCCGACCGGTGGCTCCGTACTCTCAGGGAATTCTCTACGGCAACTTCATATTTACCTCTGGACAGTTAGGTATTGACCCTGAAACTGGCAAACTGGTGGAGGGATTTGAAAAGCAGTCACTTCAATCGCTTAAGAATATGGTTGCTGTTGTTGAATCGGCAGGTGGCAGCAGGTGCAGTATTGTAAAGGTGAACGTTTACCTTACAGATATGTCTAAATTCTCTATCTTTAATGCAGTCTACGAGGAGTTTTTCAGAGGTTGCCCGGTTAAACCGTGCAGATCTGCCGTTGGCGTTAGGGAGCTCCCCTTAGGGGCAGAAGTGGAGGTTGAATGCATAGCGGTAAGGGGATAGGAACGCTTTACGTTGTAGCAACTCCTATAGGCAACCTTGAGGATATAACCTATAGAGCCGTTAGGGTTTTAAAAGAGGCTGACTTTATAGCCTGTGAGGATACGCGGAGAACGAGGAAACTCCTTTCCCACCTGGGAATAGGGGGGAAAAAACTCATTCCCTACCACGAGCACAACGAGAGGAAACAGTCTGAAAAGCTCCTTTCTCTGCTTAAAGGGGGGAGCTCTGTTGCACTTGTTACGGATGCTGGAACTCCGTGTATCAGCGACCCCGGCTACAGGCTTGTTAATCTGGCAAGGAGAGAAGGGGTTCCCGTTGTTCCTGTTCCCGGCCCTTCGGCGCTTGTTGCTGCTCTCTCTGCTTCAGGTTTTCCTACAGATAGGTTTTTCTTCGGAGGGTTTCTCCCGAGGAAGGAAAAAGCCCTTGAGGAGGAGCTCACAGAGGCCTTTAGAAGGCCTTTTACCTCGGTTTACTACGAGTCTCCCCATAGGCTTGCAAGAACCCTAAAGGTTATCTCAAAGCTCTACCCTGAAAGGGAGTTAGGGCTCTACAGGGAAATTACAAAGTTAAATGAGGAGTTTTTAAAAGGAGTGGCTGAGGAACTGCTCAACTACCTTGTTTCAGAAGAAAA
>JALTBO010000029.1 GCA_027075275.1 Desulfurobacteriaceae bacterium | reverse complement strand
AGACAGGAGGTTATGGAGGAGCTCCCCGAGGAGGCCAAGAAGAAAATTGAGCTCATCTTTGTTGACAGGGTTGAGCCGGTCTTTGAGATAGCCCTCTACCCTGAAAAGGGTGAGAAGAAGAAGAGGAAGAGGAAAAAAAGTTCAAAGGAGGAAGCTGCCGTTAAATGAACGGCTTTTTCCTTTTTTTCTTTAAACTCTCTCTGGTTGTTGTAGGTATGTTTCTTGTAGGGAAACTGTGGCCTGAAGAGTTCAGGAAGTTTCCCTTCAGGGGCGGAATCTTTTTCTACATACCTGCTATAGTTAACGGGAATTGGAAGTTCACTTTGTTTATGGCAGCTCTAATTACCGTCAACATTTTCCTTACAGTTCTTATCGGGAAAAGATGGTCGGAAGGTAAAAGAGCAGTGCTGTTTTTCCTGCTCCTTTTTGTAGAACTTGTCTTTTTAACTTTTCTTGCTGTTTACTTTAAGCACTGCAGAGCTTCCCGTCTTCCATTACGTACCTTTTCCAGCCCAGCCTCTCCATAAGTTTTGTGTCGTGGGTTACGACAACGAGGGAGCTCCCCGTCCTCTCAAAGAACTCAACCAATTTCTCCCACTTATTCCTGTCAAGCCCTGTTGTAGGTTCGTCCAAAAGAATTACCTCAGGGTCCATAGTAACAACGCAGGCAACAGAGACTATCCTCTTTTCACCGCCCGAGAGCTTATAAGTAGGCTTGTTCCTCAGGTGTTTTATCTCAAACTCTCTAAGGGTTCTCTCCACAATCTCTTTAACCTGTTCTCTCTTAATTCCCTTCACCAGAGGAGCAAAGGCCAGCTCCTCTTCAACGGTTGGAGCGAAGAGCTGGTCGTCAGGGTTCTGGAAAACGTATCCGACCCTTCCCCTTAAAAGGGCAAAATCATCCTCACTCTTAAGATGCTTTCCCTTAAAAAGAATTTCCCCTTCAAATGGAACGAAGCCCATAAGGGTTTCAAGAAACGTCGTTTTACCTGCACCGTTAGGACCGGTTATAAAAACCTTTTCTCCCTTTTTCAGAGAAAAATTCACTCCTTTTAAAACCTCTCTCCCTTCAAGCTTTACTCTTAAGTCTTCTACAGATAAAACTTCCAAACTGCAACTCCCCAGTAGATAATTGTGAAAAGAGAAAAAAGAATATCAAGTTTTCTCAGTTCAAAGTGTCTGAATACGGGGAAATATCCTTTAAATCCCCTCGAAATCAGGGCTTTATAGACATTTTCAGATTTAAAGTAGCTCTTTAACAGAAGATTTCCCATAAAGTAAGCATAAGTTTTGTAAGTTTGAATTGAAGTTTTAGGTATAAATCCCCTTGATTTGGCAGACTTTTCTGCAAGTTGAAGCTGCTCTCTCACTGTAAACAGGTATCTGTAGAAGAAGAAAGTTATCTGGAGGAGCTTATTTGGAACTTTCAAGTGGTGGAGTGCGTGGAGGAGGTCAAAAACTGAAGAGGTTGTAAGTAGCAACAGGGAAAAGAGAACAATAACCGTTGACTTAAAGAAAATTAAAATCCCCTCGTAAGGAGAGCCCAAGAAGAGCTGAGTGAGAACCACAAAGAGGAGAAAAAAGTCTGCAAAGAGGAGGAGTTTCAGTATGGTTGTCGTTTTCCTGTAGGCCGTTGAGTAGAAAAGGAGTGCAAGGGGAAGAAAAACAAAGACCTGGAGCAGATTGCCAGCAAGGGCAACAGTCCAGGCAAGGACAAGAAACAAAACTATTTTAACCCTTGGGTCTAAACGGCTTAACAGACCCTCACCGTTAAGAGGCGTCTCCACTTTCTCTCCTTCTGTAGCAGTATCCAAACATGGCAGCTCCAAATATACCCAATATCCAGCCCAGTCCTCCAATAACGTCTTTGTAGGAGATGGAGCTCTGGGCTTCTTCAATTTTGAGGATTTCCCTGTGTATGGGGCGGAGCTCCTCCCTCAGAACTTTCCTGAACTCCTCTGCTGAAGGTGGAAGAGCAGTAGAGTTCATAGAACTCTGTGCAGTTGTCTTAGTCTCGGCATTTCCAGTCGTTTTACTTTCTGAAGAAGCGGCGGGAGTTCCCACTGTAAAGTCAACAACTGCCCTGTGGCCGAGCTCTGCCAGAACAACGGCCCTATACTTTCCACTCTTTTTAACCTTAAAGTCAAACTCACCTTCCTTGTTTGTTCTTCCCGTCAGAACAACGTTTCCCTTAGAGTCGTAAACTGTAACTTTGGCGTTTTTTGCAGGCGTTCCGTCGCTGAAGTAGGAAACAAGGGAAACGTTACCATCCTCAACGTCAACAAAGGCCGATATTTTGTGGGCAAAGGACTGAGCTGTTAAAACAAATAAAAAGGAAAAAACAAAAACTAAGAGCTTTTTCATACCTAAACCTCCAGGGGAATTCCGCTCTTTTTAAGGTAGAGGAAGACAAAAGAGTTTATTACCATCTCAATCGCCGCAACGGGAATGTGGGCCAGAAACGCCAGCTCTGCCGTTTTTGTAAAGGAGCTCCCAATACTCATAAGCTCAGCACTTACAAATGTAGCGGCAAGAAAAACACCTATCAGAGCTGCCAAAACTCCTGCTGCTATCAGTGAACCTGTAGTCCCTTTCCTGAGGAGGGGCCTAACGACGTAATAGGCCACAACCCCGGGAAAGGCCATGTTAAACGTATTTACTCCTAATACAGTTATCCCTCCAAACTGAAAAAGGAGAGCCTGAAAGAGAAGTGCAACAAAGAGGGCCGGGAATACCGCCCAGCCCAGGAGGGCACCTGCAAGGCCGTTGAGGAGCAGGTGAACGCTTGTAACACCTATGGGGACGTGTATTAAAGACGCAACGAAAAAGACCGCCGAAAGCAGGGCTGTTCTTGGAATTTTCCTGCCGTTTATAGATCTAAGGCCTACGTAGAGGCCTGCAGAAGTTAAAACCCAACCGGTTATCAGACACCAACCTGGAAGAACTCCCTCTGAGATATGCATCACTTCACCCCTTCAGGTTTGGGATAGGCTTTAACCCACATTACAGCGTCAAATTCAACCGGGTAGAGTTTGCCATCTTTGTAGCGTTTCTTACCGCCGTAACCAATGGCAGAGAAGCCCCACCATCCTGCCCA
>JALTBO010000028.1 GCA_027075275.1 Desulfurobacteriaceae bacterium | reverse complement strand
CGCCTTTTCCGTACTGTTTTATCAAATTAACCGTTTCCTTCAAGAAGTCTTTTTCTGTGTAGATAAGAACATCTTCAACGTTTCTCAGAGTTGTTGCCGACTTACCTACTTCAAAACCTAAAAGTTCCCTAAACAGTTTTACTCTTCTGGATTTAGGTTGAGATGTTGCAGATGAAACTACCAGAACATTTTTTATCTCTTTCCGTCTTATTTCAAGATATTTTTCATGTTTTCTTACTAAATTTAGTAGTTTTCTATCCGCTTCTTCTCCCTGTTTTGCTAATTTTGATTTTAAATCAATTACCTTCATTGCAAGTTCAACGTCTTTTTCTGTGAAACCAAGGAGCTGAATAACCTTATCTACATTTTTTGCACTCTTAAGCAGTGAGTCCACATCGTCAACAAAAACAAAGTTGAAAGGTTTTGGGATAATTTCAAAGTTCCTATACAGGAAGTTAGTTGTAGTAATCAGAATATCATAGTTTCCTGAAGAAATTTCTTCCTTTTCCCTCTTTTTCCCCGTATATGCAACTATCTTTTTATCTGTCAGGTTTTTCAGTTTTTCAACGGTCTGAAGGACTAAGAGTTTTGTAGGAACCAGTATGTATACCTTTCCTTCTACGTAAGCGCTGGTTACAAGCCCCCAAGTTGTTTTTCCTACTCCTGTTGGAGCTATCATTGTAAAGGATTTTTTTAGAGCTACCCTTTTGGCCCACATAACTTGAAGGCTCCACGGTGAAAACCCTGTTTTCTCTTTGAAAAATCTTGTGTAATCCTCTACGAAATGGTCAAGCTGGCATAATTCCTGAAATCTCTTTAGCTGTTTCTCTTTCTCAAGGATTTCGCATATCTCTGTTCTTTTTGTATAGCTAATTTCCCGGGGAAGACACTTTTCGCAGGGTAGTCCTTTCTTTAACCTCTCATCGGAGATGATTCTTCCGCAGTTTGGACACATTCTGTGGAACTCTGCCGTTTTCATATCCACCTCTTTTCTGTTAGACTTGGGAATAGTGTAGCACAACATTTTCGGGGGGAAATAGAGATGAAGCACCACATGCCTACTCGGGTAGTTTTCGGCAGGAGAGCTCTCTACAGACTGAAGGAGGAGATTGACTTTTTAGGACTTGACGATTCAAGGACAGCAGTTATCTGCGGTTCTTCGGCAGTTTCCCACGGCTACGTAAAGACTGTGTCGGAACTCCTTTCCGGTAAAACAGAGGTTTTCTGTTCTGTAGAGCCTGACCCAACAATAGAGAATGCCCTGAAGGTCTTAGATGAGGTAAGAGCTTTTTCTCCCACTCTTATCGTTGCTGTAGGCGGAGGAAGTCCGTTAGATGTGGCAAAGGCCGTTTCTGTTATGCTCACAAACGGGGGAGATATTCGTCAGTTTATCGGCGTTCCAGAAGCCTTTAAGAATCCGGGAATTCCCGTAGTTGCTATTCCTACAACTGCCGGTTCTGGCTCAGAGGTTACCCCTTATGCTGTTCTCACAGACAGGAAGAACCTGAAGAAGGCTCCTCTTATCTCCCGCCACCTTTTTCCCGTTTTGGCTTTAGATGATCCGGAACTGACAGTTTCAGTACCCCAGACCGTTACTGCAAATACAGGGGTTGATGCTCTGACCCACGCCCTGGAATCATTCCTCTCTAAAAGAGCTACTCCTGTTAGCAGGCTTTACTCCCTTGAGTCTGTTAAGCTCATTTTCAGGTATCTTCCCAGGGCTTTCGGAAACCCGAGGGATATATCTGCTAGGGAGCGTGTAATGATGGGGAGCCTTCTTGGTGGGATGGCAATAACCGATGCCGGAGCCGGTCTTGTTCACACCCTTGCCCACGTTTTAGGCGTTCTCTACGGGGTACCCCACGGCTTGGCTAACGGCATTTTCCTGGTTCCTGTTCTTGAGTTTTACGGTCTTTCTGTAAAAGAGAGCCTTACAGAGCTCTCAGACTACCTATCTATTCCAGGCGGGGCTGAAGGTTTCCTTCAGGCTCTAAGGGAGCTCCTTACCTTTTTGGGAATTCCCCGGAAGGCTTCCTCTGTGGGTTTAAAGGGTGATGACTTTACTCTGTTTATCTCCCTTGTTATGGAGAAGAAGTTCCTGATGGGCAGTCTTCCCAGAATTCCGACAGAAAGGGAGGTAAGGGCTATTCTTGAAACTTTAGTTTAAAACTTTCTGTTAAAACTTTTAGGTCTTGAAACCCTTATAGTTCAAGAGCTACTCTTATAATCAAAGAAAAAACAAAGAGAGTTGACGGCTTGAGTGGGGCCAGGGGAGGGTTGTGGGTTAAAGGGTCAAAAGGGGGAGTTTCTGTCTCTGACAGAGCTCCCCTATTTTATCTGGTGTAACTATGAATGTTCTGCTTCCCTCCACCGCTATGCCTTTTCCACCTAATTCTTTAATTAATTTTACGGTCTTCTCCCCGACCGTGGGGACATCTATCCTCATGTCCTGGTTGGGCCTTGCAGCTTTGCAGACTACAAACCCGCCCGAGGAGAGTTCTGCTCCCCTTTCAATACACCTGTCTGTTCCTTCTACCCCTTCAACTGCTATTACAGTTCCCTTTTTAATAACTACCGTCTGACCAATGTCCATTTCGGCTATTTTCTTTGCGATTTCCATTCCTATCTTCATATCTCTCAGTATTTCCTCGTCTGGCTCTGGACCAAAGAGAGTGCCCGGTGGAATAAGAAGGTGTTTCAGGAAAGGCTCGGGTGATATTACTCTAACACCGGCTTTTTCTATTTCTCTAAAAACGCCCTTTATCAACGATTCAGGTTTAAGGTCTTTCAGCGTTGCTATTAGTTTAAAGGCAGTTAGGTCAAGGTTTCTCAGTTTTAATGCTTCTCTGTGTTCAACTTTTCCTAAAACGGCTATCTCTTTAACGCCGCTCTTTTTCAGCTCTTTCAGAAACCGTCCCAGTTTTATTGGTTTAATCCAGATAACTCTTTCAGAGAGTTCCTCTACCTTTCTGTTAGTAATTCCTGTTATTGCAAATGTTGTTACTTTTATTCCTTTTTCTTGTGCCGATTTGAGGAATTCAAGGGGGAGCTCCCCTGCGCCGGCAAGGAGTCCGAGTTTACTTTCCTGCATCGTTCTTTACTTTGTCTAAAATGGCATTTATGAACCTGTAGGAATTTTGGTCTTCTCCGTACTCCTTCGCAAGTTCTACAGCGTCGTTTATTACTGCTTCTGCCGGCGAGATCTCCTCCTTCAGAATCTCGTACGTGGCAACTCTCAGTATAGATCTGTCCATCGGCAGGAGTCTTTCTATAACCCAGCCCTTTTTCAGGTGTTTTGATATTTCTGAATCTACTTCAAAGAGGTTTTTGTACGTTCCATACACCAGCCTTTCGGCCAGCTCCTTTACTTCCTTTTTTTCCTCTCCTCTTTCAGTTTCCAGTTCCTCCCAGTAGGTTTCTGCAACCTCATCGGGGGAAAAACCTGAAACATCTGTCTGATATGCTATCAGGTAGGCGTGTTCCCTTGCTCTTTTCTTCTCCGGGTTTGAGAGGTTACCCATTACTCCTCCACCTCTTTCAGTAGATTTACCATTTCAATGGCAGTAAGGGCGGCCTCCCAACCCTTGTTTCCAGCTTTTGTTCCTGCTCTGTCTATGGCCTGTTCAACTGTATCTGTTGTTAGAACGCCAAACACAACCGGCTTTTCTGTTTCAAGGGAAACGGCAGCAATTCCTTTACTGACCTCTGCCGCTACGTAGTCAAAATGGGGAGTTTCTCCCCTTATTACGGCTCCGAGGGCTATAACAGCGTTGTATTTCTCCTTTTTTGCCAGCTTCTTTGCTGTCAGTGGTATTTCAAAAGATCCGGGAACCCAAACTACGTCTATATTTTCCTCTCTGCAGCCGTGTCTCCTCAAGCAGTCTAACGCCCCTTCAAGGAGCCTTTCTGTTATAAAAGAGTTAAACCTGCTTACAACTATTCCAAATTTGAAACCTTCTGCCCAGAGCTTCCCTTCAATTACTCTCATCTCTCTCTCCTCAGCAGTTGAAGAAGCGGTTGCAGATGTTTTTAAGAGTTCGCTCCGCTCCTTCCATTATATCTCTGACTATTTCTTCGGCGGTTTCCTCCTTGTTTACGTATCCAACTACCTGTCCGGCCATTACAGAACCCCACTCAACATCGCCACTTTCAGCAGCAAGTCTTAATCTTCCCCTTCCAAGCTCCTCCAGTTCCTCTTTGGGAGTTCCCGAAAACTCAAGCTCGGCAAACTTCTTCGTCAGTTTGTTCTCAAGGAGCCTAACCGGGTGCCCTGTGGTTATTCCTGTAACTGTAACCTGGTTGAACCTTGCTTTTAGGATTCTCTCTTTATACTTGGGGTGAACGTTGCACTCCTTTGCTGCAAGGAACCTTGTTCCTACCTGAACTCCTTCTGCTCCCAGAACAAAGGCTGCGGCTGCCTGTTCTCCTAAGGCTATTCCTCCTGCTGCAATGACGGGAATTTTAACTGCCTTTACTATTGACGGTATGAGAACCATCGTCGTCAGTTTTCCGATGTGGCCTCCAGCTTCCATACCTTCAGCTATAACAGCATCAACCCCTATTCTTTCCATTCTTTTTGCAAGGGCGTCGTTTGCAACTACCGGTATAACTTTTATTCCCTTTTCTTTAAAGGCCGGTATGTACTTTCCGGGGTTTCCTGCTCCCGTTGTGACTACCGGGACCTCTTCATCTAAACAGACCTGAATTATCTCCTCGGCGTTTGGCATCATCAACATTATGTTTACGCCGAAGGGTTTGTCTGTTAACTCTTTACACTTGCGTATTTCCTGACGGAGCTCCTCTGCGCTTCTACTTCCGCCGGCTATTATTCCTAAACCTCCGGCGTTTGATACAGCTGCAGCCAGCTCAGCATCGGCAATCCAGGCCATTCCCCCCTGTAGGATCGGGTATTCAATTCCCAGTATTTCACAGACCCTTGTCCTTAACATTCTCCCTCCTGTTTACCTTTATATCTCTACTATACAGGAACCCCAGGTGAACCCTCCGCCAAAAGCTACCATGAGTACTTTGTCGCCCTTTTTCACTTTTCCGCTTTTAACTGCTTCGTCTAGGGCTATGGGAATGGAAGCTGCGCTTGTGTTCCCGTAACGGTTGAGGTTTATAAAAACTTTGTCTTCAGGTATTTTAAGCCTTTCTGCCACTGCCTTTATGATTCTTACGTTTGCCTGATGGGGAACTAAGAGTGCTATTTCGTCGGGGGAAATGCCTGTTTTTTCTAAGACCTTTTGGGCAGATTCAACCATTGTTCTTACAGCTACTTTGAATACCTCGTTTCCCTTCATTCTGAGGTAGTGGGGCGGTTTTTCGTTTGAACCTACAGACGGAGCCACTAAGAGCTCCCCGTAGGAGCCGTCTGCTCCCAGATCAAACCCTAAAATCCCTTCTTCATCGCTCTGTTCAATGAGAACTGCTCCTGCTCCGTCTCCAAACAGTATGCAGGTTGTTCTGTCCTGCCAGTTGAGTATTTTTGAGAACCTTTCTGCTCCTATAAGGAGAGCTCTCTTTATTCCTTTACTTCTCATTATTGAGTCAACTATGTAAAGGCCGTATATAAATCCTGTGCAGGCTGCAGATATATCAAATGCTGCTGCTCCTCTGTTTCCTAATTTTGACTGAACTTTGCACGCCGTTGACGGAAAGAAAGCGTCGGGAGTAGCAGTTGCAACTACTATCAGCTCTATGTCTTCGGGGCTGGTCTTACCCTCTATGGCTCTTGCTGCCGCTTCAGCGGCCATGTCTGACGTTGTTTCTCCTTCACTTATTCTTCTCTCTTTAATTCCTGTTCTGGTTGTTATCCACTGGTCGGAGGTGTCAACCATTTTCTCAAGGTCAAAGTTTGTAAGAACTCTGTCGGGAACGTAAGAGCCTGTGGAGACTATCTTTACACCCATTTATCTACCCATCAGCTTTTCTATTTCTTCCTCTATATGGCTGTTGAGCTCCGACTCTACAAACTGTGTTGCCGTTCTGATGGCGTTTTTTATCGCCTTTGCGTTGGAGCTCCCGTGAGAAATTATAACAGGAGCTTTTATGCCCAGGAGAGGAGCTCCGCCCCACTCTGCGTAGTCTATCCTCTTTTTAAAACCCTTTATGGCCGGCTTAAGTGCCAGAGCTCCTATTTTAGAAATAAAGTGTTTTTCAATTTCCTCTTTCAGGATCTTTGCCAGTATTTTGGCCAGACTTTCACTCAATTTGAGGGCAACGTTTCCCACGAAGCCGTCGCAAACAATAACGTCAAACTCCCCAGAGTATATATCCCTTCCTTCAGCGTTCCCAATGAAGTTTAAGCCTTTCTCCTTTGCTTCTTTTAAGAGTCTGTATGCCTCTTTTGTCAGTTCGTTTCCCTTGCCCTCTTCTTCTCCTATGTTGAGAAGGCCCACTTTTGGGTTTTCATCGCCTAAAACATAACGGGCGTATGCGCTTCCCATTACCGCAAACTGAAGAAGATGATGGGGTTTACAGTCCACGTTTGCTCCAACGTCTAAAAGGAAGGTGTGCCCTTTCAAATTTGGAAGAATTGTGGAGATGGCCGGCCTCTCAATTCCCTTCAGCCTTCCCACGGTAAAGAGGGCAATGGCCATTACAGCTCCTGTATTCCCTGCGCTGACGAAAGCATCAGCTTCACCTTCCTTTACCAGCTTCAGCCCCATGTGAACAGAGGAGTTTTTCCTTTTCAGGGCTTTTGCCGGCTGTTCGTCCATTGGAACGGCGTCTTCGGCGTGGACCACTCTTATCAGGTTTTCAGGGTAGGAAAGCCGGGAGAGCTCCTTCTCTATCTTTTCCCTGTCTCCGACTAAAATTACTTCTGTTCCCAACTCTTTAGCTGCCTGAACTGCTCCTACAACAGGGACCTGGGGGGCGAAATCACCCCCCATAGCGTCCAGAACAATTCTCATTTACTCCTCAACCTCTAAAACAGTCCTGCCGTTGTAGTAACCACAGTGCTTACATACCCTATGGGGAAGCTTGGGTTGAAGACAGTTGGGGCATACAGAGATGGCAGGGTTTTTTGCCTTCCAGTGAGTTCTCCGCTTGTCCCTTCTCGTCCTTGAGACTTTTCTCTTTGGAACTGCCATACCTCACTCCTTTTTTAGTTTATTTTTAAACTCTTTAAGTTTCTCCCACCTTTTATCAACTTCTTTACTTCCACTCTCTTCTGTCCACTCTGTATAGTGAACTTCTTTACACTCATCGCTGCACACCGGTTTTACTGGCAGGTTTAGGAGTATCTGTTCCTCTACAACCTCTGCAAGGTCTAAAACGGTTTCGTCGGAGAATTTTATATCAAGGTCGCTCCCTTTAATCTCTCCACCTGCTATTTCAGAGGTGGGGAGAATTTTATAATCAAAGTCCTGGTCAACGTGGTGTTTAAACTTTTTTAAGCACCTGCTACAGGTAAGTTCAACCTCTCCGCTTATGTGTCCTTTGACCTGATAACCTGCCGGTTTTTTCTGTATCTCAATTTCCACTTTAAACGGAGAGGACCTGCTTATCTCCTCCTTCGGCAGGTTCATAACAGAGGGCTGTATTTCTGTCTTTACTTTTAACGGCTCCTTTGCCGTTATCTCGTTAAGGTTAACCTTCCTTTTCATCTCTTTCACCTGAATCGGGTTAAGGAAAATTCGGTCCATAAAATTATGCTTGGACCCTATCTTTGCAATCGGATTGGGAGTAAACTAACTTTACCCCAAATAAACTTTACGGAGGATAAGTTGAGAAAATCACTGATTGCCCTATCTGTAGCCCTATCCCTTGTAGGTTCTGCCCTTGCCGCTGAGAAGATTTTGGCAAAGGTGAACGGTAAATCTATAACCGAGAAAGATTTCAAAGAGGTTGTGAAGTCTCTTCCTCCAAGCTATAAGACTCTTGAGAACAACCCTCAGTTTAAAAAGCAGCTCCTTAACAATATGGTAAAAGAGGAGCTCCTCTACCAGGAAGCCCTGAAGGAGGGTATTGAGAAAGACCCAGAAGTTCAGAAAGAAATTGCCCTTATGAAGAAACGTATTCTTGTTCAGGCACTCCTGAAGAAACACATCAATCTGAATAAAGTTGAAGTTTCAGATAGCGAAGCAAAGGCTTTCTACGAAAAGAATAAAGCGAGGTTTACAGATGCAAACGGTAAACCGGTTCCCTATAGTGCGCTGAAACCGTTTATTATTCAGAGTTTAAAGCAGCAGAAGGAGCAGGAACTTTTTAGAAAAGAGCTGAACAGCTACGTTTCTCAGCTTGAGAAGAAATCAAAGGTTGAGATTTACGTGAAGTAGAGATTAGAGAAAAATTGGCAGAATGCAGAATAATGATTGTTTTTGAAGTGTTCCTTCAGAGCTACAAACCGTTTTCGGAGGTTAAAGGTGCGTTTTGCAGTTTTCCTTCTGTTTTTCCTGTTGGCTACTCTCTCTTCTCAGGCAAAAGTTGTTGATTACATAGCTGCTGTGGTTAACGGGGAGCCTATACTCTACAGCGATATCGTTTCCTATGCCAGGGAGAACGGTATTCCTGATCTAAGAGTGGCAAGGGATAGATTGATTGAGAAGGAGATACTCGTTACACAGGCAAAATCTGAGGGAATAAAAGTCTCGGATTCGGAGGTTGAAAGAGCCCTGAAGGACTTTATGAAAAGGAACGGTATAGAGAGTGAGAAGGAGCTTTCTCAACTGCTTCAGAAGGAAGGCCTTACTCTGGATGACCTGAAAGAGAAAATAAGGGAGCAGCTTTTGATTGCAAAGCTTATTGCCCGTGACGTAAAGTCAAATGTTTCTGTTTCAGACGGCGAAGTTGAGATGGTCTGTCAAAAAGAGGAAGGGAAACCTGTTAGGGACGTTTACTACATCTACACAAAGAGCCGTTCTGTGGCTGATAAGGCTATGGAGCTCCTCTCAAACGGTGTCCCGTTTGAAAAGGTAGCGAGGGAGCTCTCGGAGGATAGAGAGACGGCTTCAAGGGGAGGTCACATCGGTAAGGTCACTCCGGGAATGCTGATAAAACCTTTAGATCAGGCCGTTTGGAGCGTAAAGCCCGGGAACTATAAGCTTGTCAGAACCTCCAGTGGTTTTTACATCGTTTACGTAAAGTCGGAGGAAAAAGGGCACTGCGATAGGGATAAGATAAGGCAGCAGCTTTACATGATGAAGTTCCAGAAAGCCCTGAAAGATTACCTTGATAGGCTTAAGAGAAGTGCCAGCGTAAAGGTCTATATGTAGGTCATTTCTGTTTTGTTGAATCTTTTTCTCAGTTAAGCTGAACTTTAACGGGGAGCTCAGGCGGAGCTCCCTTAAAAACTCCTGTCCCAGAAACTTTCCATAACTTTATAGTAGAATACCACCCTTGTTATACCTGTTGGGAGGTTCTATTGGTAACTGTTAAACTAAAACCTTTGGATGAGATAATCCGTTCTCTATCAGGGTTTAAACGGGTTTACATAATTGGCTGTCAGCTTGGGTCTGCAAGGTGTAAAAATGGAGGGCTCAGAGAGGCTTACCGAATTGCTGGTTACCTTGAACTTAAAGGTTTCAAAGTTGTAGGAGTTAAAAGCCCCGGCGGAACCTGCGTTCTGGAAAGGCTTGACCATTCAGCAAAGAGTCTCCTCAAAGAGGCTCAGGAGAGCGCAGAAGTTATTCTCTCTCTTGCCTGCGGTGCCGGAACTCAGCTGATAGCTGAAAACGTATCAATTCCCGTTAAAACTGGCGTTACAACCCTGTTTATCGGTTCTGAACGAGAGGGTCGCTACTTTGAGGAGTACTGTATAGCCTGTGGAGACTGTGTAATTTCAGATACAGGTGGAATCTGCCCCGTTGCCCGCTGTCCGAAATCTCTGGTTAATGGTCCCTGTGGAGGAGCCATTGCCGGAAAGTGTGAGGTTGATCCAAATCTCCCCTGCATCTGGTACAAGATTGCCCAAAGAATGGAACAGATAGGAGAACTTAAAAAGCTTAAGAATCCTGTTCCACCTAAAGACTACTCTCTGTCTGTTTACCCTAGAAAGCTCATTCTGGAGGAGTAGTTGTCTTTCAGGGAGAAAGTCGTTTCAGGCAGGTTTGTCATAACGGCAGAGGTTGCACCTCCCCGAGGAACTGACTGGAAGCCGGTTATTAAAGCTATAGAACCTTTGAAGGGAAAGGTTGATGCCTTTAACGTTACAGACTGCCAGCGCTCAATGGTAAGGATGGCCCCTCTACCGATGGCAAAACTTCTACTTGATTCCGGATATGAGCCTGTTCTTCAGCTTACATGCAGGGATAAGAACAGAATAGCCCTTCAGTCTGAACTGATGGGAGCCTACGCTTTGGGTATAGAGAACGTCTGTTTAATGACCGGGGACTTTACTACCTTAGGCGACCAACCGGATGCTAAACCTGTTTTTGACCTTGACTCTGTTCAGCTTATAGAGACTGCTTCAAGACTTAACCGGGGTCAGCTTCTAAACGGTAAGGAGCTGAGAGGGGGAGTTGATCTGTTTATAGGTGCTGTTTACAATCCCTTTGCAGGGCCGGAGATACTTCAAATCTGGAAACTTGAGAAGAAGGTAAAGGCGGGAGCTCGGTTTATTCAGACCCAGCCCATTTACGACATCAGGTTGGCAGAGGAGGTAAGTAGACTTATTTACTCCCTTGGGGCAGTTCCAATAGTAGGTATTCTTCCTATTAAGAGCCTTAAAATGGCAAACTTTATGAAGAGGCTTAATCCTACCTCTGTTCCAGATTCTCTAATCAGAGGTCTTGAGTCCTCTTTAGACCCTGCAGCTTACGGCTGGGAATTTGCTTTAGATGTTGCGAGAGCCTGCCTTGACTTTTCCGGCGGTATTCACTTTATGTTGGTAGGTAAGGTTCAGGAGCTTGCAAACTTTATTGATTCTGTAAAAGAACAGAGGGATTACAACGATAAGTTTTAGAATAGAGGGGGAAATGGAGAATCTGCCTCTCCACGTAGGCGTTATTATGGACGGTAATGGCCGCTGGGCCGTTAAAAGGGGACTTCCCCGAATAGAGGGGCACAGGAAGGGAGCAGAAACTACAGAGAAGATAGTTATTGCTGCCAGTAACTTGGGAATTAAGTACCTTTCCCTCTACGCTTTCTCTACAGAGAACTGGAAAAGGCCGAAAGAGGAGGTCAATTTTCTCTTTTCTCTTATGTACGAGTACGTTAGGAGTAAGCTTAACCTTTTTCTTGAGAACAACGTTAAGTTTAGAGCTATGGGGAGGCTGTGGGAGCTCCCCTCCTACCTTCAGGAAGGTTTTGCCTGGATGGAGGAGCAGACTGCCCACTGCACGGGAATGACTGCCGTTTTTGCCGTAAACTACGGAGGTCGCCAGGAGATTTTAGATGCCGTAAACAGAATCCTTAAGAGCGGTCTTGACTCTGTAGACCAGAAAACTTTCAGGCGCTACCTCTACATTCCTGAACTTCCAGACCTTGATCTTCTTATCAGAACCAGCGGGGAGCTCCGCATCTCAAACTTCCTCCTGTGGCAGTCTGCCTACACGGAACTCTGGTTTACAGAGACCCTCTGGCCCGACTTTACAGAGGAGGAGTTTAAAAAGGCAATTGCTGACTTTTCCAGACGGGAGAGGAGGTTCGGTGGCATAAAATGAGAGATAGAGTTGTAGGTGCTTTTATTGTTGTTCTCTATGCACTCCTTCTTTTCTATGTTCCAATGCCCTTTTATCATCTGCTTATTTACTTTTTAGGAGCTCTATCGGTTTTAGAGCTCTTTTCCCTTTCACGTCTGGAGCGCTATCAAACTGTAGCTCTCCTCATTTTCTCCCTCATCTTTCTCCTCTTTATCTATATTCCACAGCTGATAAAACTTCTCAGTTACTTCTACACAAGTCTTGCTGTCTCTTTTTACTCGGGGGCTCTCCTCTCATCACTTCTGTTTATCTCTCCGCTCTTCCTTTCTATCTCTTTGTTTTCTTATGCTCTCATACTTGACGGAGCAGTTGATAAGAACTTCTTTACAGTGCTTGCCTTCTTCATCTACCTTACTTTTGGAATTCTCGCCCTCTCAGGTCTGTCAAAACCGTTACTTTTGCTTCTTATCTCTATTGTCTGGTCAACCGATACGTTTGCCTACCTTGTAGGTAAGTATTTTGGAAGAAGAAAGCTCATCCCTTCTGTAAGTCCTAAAAAAACTATTGAGGGTTCAATAGGCGGTTCTGTTGCAGGGACGCTTGTCTCTTATCCGATTGCCGTTAAGCTTTCCCTTTTCCCTGCTGGTTTTTTAACTCTCCTTCTTCTGTTTCTTCTGACAGTTGTTTCTCAGATAGGAGACCTGTTTGAAAGCTCCCTTAAAAGGGTCTTTGGAGTAAAAGACTCAGGTAATATTATTCCCGGCCACGGGGGGATCCTTGATAGAATAGACAGCACTCTGGCCGTTGCTCCGGTTCTATTTGTTCTTGGAGGTGTAAGTTGAAAAAGGTTGAGATAGGTCACGGAAGTGGTGGAAAACTGACAAGGGAGCTGATTGAGGAAGTTTTCCTTAAACATTTTAACTTCCCAGAGCTCCACACCCTTCAGGACGCAACATATCTTCCCGGTTTTCAAAAGATTGCCGTTACGACAGACTCCTACGTTGTTCGGCCCCTCTTTTTCCCAGGGGGAAACATAGGGAAACTCTCCATCTCTGGAACAGTTAACGACCTGACTGTCAGCGGAGCTCTCCCCCACTACATCACAGTTGGCTTTATCGTTGAGGAAGGTCTACCAATAGAGACACTTGAGAGGGTCGTTTCCTCAATGGCTGAAACTGCCCTCTCTGCCGGCGTTAAGATCGTTGCAGGAGACACAAAAGTTGTTGAAAAGGGAAAGTGCGACGGTATCTACATAAACACCGCCGGAGTTGGTAGGGTTGTGAGGGAGCTCTCCCCCAAGCTGGTTAAACCGGGGGATAAGATAATAGTTACCGGTTTTGTTGGCGACCACGGAATAGCCATTTCTTTAGCCCGTGAGGAGTTTGAGGTTGAAACTCCCGTAGAGAGCGACTGTGCTCCTCTAAACTCGCTCCTTACACCCCTCTTTGAGCTTCCCGGCCTCCGGTTTATGAGGGATCCAACCCGTGGAGGCCTTGCAACTGTTTTGGTTGAGCTTTCTGAATCTTCCAACTTAGGCATCAGAGTTTACGAGTCAGAAATACCTGTTCGGGAATCAGTCCGTTTCATCTGTGACATGCTCGGCTACGATCCCCTCTACCTTGCGAACGAGGGCAAGGCCGTTGTGGTTGTTTCAGAGGAGGATACGGGGAGAGCCCTTGAAATTCTTAAATCCCACCCCTTGGGAAGAGACGCTGCAGTTATAGGAGAAGTTGTAGAAAATCCTGGTGTTGTTCTCATAACTTCCGTCGGCGGAGAGAGAAGGTTGGAGCTTTTAGAGGAAGACCCGCTTCCAAGGATCTGCTAAATGGGCCATCTGGTTTCAACGATTTTCATCTCTTACCTGTTTATTCTTTTAGTTACACTCTTTGACCTGAAGTTCAGGTCTGGGATGTGGAGGGAGCTCCTTCTCTCCTCCCTCCTCTCGCTCCTCCAGCTCTTTGCCATAGCCTTTGTCATTCTCTACCTTCTGAAACTGAACATCTCTTTCCTCAACTTCGGAATCGTCCTCCTTTTCTTTTTCAACGCCACCGTTATAGCCTACCGCCGTTTAAGACCTTTTCCCTACTCAACTCTGAAAACCTTCTCAATCATCTTTCTATCAATTTCCCTCATCTCCTCCTTCTCCCTCTTTCTCCTCTACCTTGCGGGAATTCTTAAACCGACTCCAACCTCACTCATACCCCTTGCAGGTATCGTTACAGCTGCCGGAATGAGGAGCCTCTCCCTCGCCTTCAGGTATTTCAAAACCCGCCTCTTTGACCTTCAGGATATTCTCCTTGGAATGTTTGCCCTTGGAGCAACAGACCTTCAGGTATTCGGCTACGTTTTCAGAAGTCTTATAGACGACATAACCGTTCCGGTCAGAGACATGTTCCGCTCTGCCGGAATTGTCCACATTCCCGGCGTCATGGTTGGCCTTCTTCTTTCAGGAGTTTTCCCTGTAAAGGCTGCGGCCGTTCAATTTGCTATTTTGAGCACAATGGTCTTTCAGTTTACATTTACACCGGCAGCTGCACTCTTCCTGCTGGTCTCCCTCTTTGGTCTTAAAATCTACCCCGGAGGAAACAATGGAGAGAGTTAAAGAGCTCGTTGAGCTTATTCACTCACTTGCCCCTAAAGATAGAAAAGTCAAAATAATGAACGTCTGTGGTTCCCACGAGCACACAATCGCCTACAGCGGTTTAAGGTCTTTAATGCCTGAAACCGTTGAACTTGTTCCCGGCCCCGGCTGTCCCGTCTGCGTCTGCTCTGAGAGTGATGTAATAAACGCCATAAACCTTTCAAAACGTCCCGACGTTATCCTCTGCACCTACGGAGACATGCTTAGAGTTCCTACCCGTGTAGGTTCTATTAGATCAAACGGCGGAAACTACAGAATGATTTCAGCTCCCCACGAAGTTTTAAAGATTGCCAGGGAGAACCCCGACAAAAAGGTTGTCTTCTTCTCAATCGGCTTTGAGACAACAACCGCTCCAACTGCTGCTCTGCTTGAGATGGGAGTTCCTGAAAACCTGTTTATCCTTACCTCTCAGAAGCTCACCCCTGAAATTATGGAGGTCCTTGTTAAAGACTCTGAGGTTGGAGTTGACGCCTTTGTTGCCCCCGGCCACGTCTCTGCAATAGTGGGTTCAAACGCCTGGAGAGTTTTTCCTGAAAATTATGGAATTCCAACAGTTGTTGCCGGATTTGAGCCTGAAAACTTGCTTTTGGCCATTGTAAGAATCCTCTACCAGCTGAGAGAGGGTAAGGCAGAGCTTGAGAACGTTTACAGGGGAGTTGTAAAGCCTGAGGGGAATAGAAAGGCTCAGGAACTTATGTATAAATACTTTGAAAAGGCAGACGTCAACTGGAGAGGGATAGGAAATATTCCGAAGTCCGGCCTTGAGTTCCGCCCGGAATACTCATACCTTAACGCAAAAGTCGTTTTCAACCTTCCCGAAATAAAAGAGGAAAAGATCCCCGGCTGCATCTGCGACAGGGTGGTTTTAGGTAAAGCCTACCCAACAGACTGTAAACTCTACGGGACTGCCTGCACTCCAAGGAATCCGAAAGGTCCCTGTATGGTATCTTTAGAGGGAGCCTGCAACATCTGGTTCCGTTCGGGCGTTAAAACCGCTTAGAGTTTGAAAGATGGAGTGTAAAGTTCTACTGGTTGAGGATGACGACATTCAGAGGGAGCTCCTCAAAGAGATACTCTCCGAGGCCGGCTTTAAGGTTCTGACCTCGTCTACTGCTGAGGGAGCTCTCTCCCTCCTCTCCCGTGAAAACCCCGGGGTTGTCGTTACAGACGTTCGCCTTCCCGGGATGGACGGAATAACCTTCCTCAAAAAGGTAAAGTCGGAGTTTCCAGAAACAGAGGTTATAGTAATCACCGCTTTCAGTAGCGTTGAAGACGCCGTTGGCGCCATAAAATCTGGTGCCTTTCACTACGTTACAAAACCTTTTGATCCTTCCGTTCTTATCAACTTGATTGAGAAAGCCTGCCAGTTAGTTACCTTGCGGCGGCAGATCCCTTCAGAGAGCTCCGGCATCGTCTACGCATCCCGTCAGATGGAGGAACTTCTATCCAAAGCTTCACTCTACGCAAAGAGTGATGCCCCCGTCCTCATTTTGGGGGAGAGCGGCGTAGGTAAGGAACTCCTTGCCCGTTACATTCACAGAGAGAGTGGCCGAAAAGGGAAATTCGTTTCTGTAAACTGTGCCGCAATTCCTGAAAACCTCTTTGAGAGCGAGCTTTTTGGCTACGTAAAGGGAGCCTTTACAGGAGCACTTTCAGACAAACCAGGTCTCTTTGAGGAGGCAGACGGAGGAACCCTCTTTTTAGACGAAATAGGGGAGCTCCCCCTGTCCTTACAGGCAAAGCTCCTCAGAGTTCTTCAAGAAAGAGAGGTTCGCCGCCTTGGGAGCAACAGAGCCAGAAAGGTTGACGTAAAACTCGTTGCTGCAACAAACAGAGATTTAAAAGAGCTCGTCTTGCAGGGTAAGTTTAGAGAAGACCTCTACTACAGGCTCAACGTTTTAATCCTTAAAATCCCACCTCTACGGGAAAGGCCTGAAGACATTATTGCCCTTACCGGCTACTTTCTGAAAAAGTTCTCGTCGAAATATGGAAAAAAAGTTGAAATGACTCCCGAAGCCCTTCAAATTCTTCTTACCTATTCCTTCCCCGGAAACGTGAGGGAGCTTGAGAACCTCATCCACAGGCTCGTGATAACCTCAGATGGCACGATAAAACCGGAAGACCTGAAAGACCTGACAGATTTAAAATCCCAATCATCTGAAGAAATCACCCTTGACTTCTCTGAACCGCTTCCTCAGAAAGTTGCCCGCCTTGAGAAGATGATGATAGAGGAAGCTCTTAAAAGAACAGGCTACGTTCAGACAAAAGCCGCAAAACTCCTTGGTATAGACGAGAAATCCCTGAGATATAAGAGGAGGAAGTACGGAATATGAGGAAACTCCTCCTTCCGGCCTCACTTCTTCTTCTTCTCTTTTCGGCCGTGGTGGTAAACATCTACCTCCTCCACAAAGAGCTTAGAGAGTTCTACCTCCTCGTAATAAACGAGGAAACTGCCCGGGTTAAGTCTGTTGTTGAGGGAACGATAGCTGGAGGAGGAGATCCTGTAGAAGCCCTCTATTCCTACATGGAGTCCTCAAAACTACTCAAAGGAGCCACTTTTAAACTTGAGGGGAGGGAGATAATAGTTCCCAGTTCAGACATCTCTCCAGACTACTCCAGGGAGACCATAAAACTGAAACCCTTCACCTTTACCCTCTACTTTGATTTTTCCTACCTTAAAGAGTTCAACAAACACATAACCTATATCTTCATCTCGCTTCTCTCCTTTACCGTTCTTTTTACCCTTGTTACTGTGTGGCTCGTCAGAGAATACTTCAGAGAAAAGCTCTTTCACGAGAAAGAGAGACAGGAGAGGGAAAGGCTTGAGAGTATCAACCTTGTTATCCACTCACTCATCCACGAAGTAAAGAACAGGTTGAACGTTCTAAGGCTTCTCTCCCACAAGATAGAGGCGGGATGTGGCGGAAACACCTGCAGCGACTACCTTTTAAAACTTAGAACTGAAATAGACAACCTTGGAAAATACCTTGAGGAGACAGCAGATCTGAGGCGTCCTCTGAAAATCTTCAGAAGATCCGTTTCTTCTGAACTCCTTCTGAAAAACGCTCTCTCAAAGTTTGGAGAGCTCCTCAGAACAAAAGGAGTTGAACTTCAGCTTTCCGTTGAGGATGCCATCTTAAACGTTGATCCTGAAAAATTTACCTCGCTCCTTATTGATCTTATTAAGAACGCCGTTGAAGCCCTTGAGGGGAAGAACAGGAAAAAAACACTGAAGATAGTGGGAAAGAGAGAAGGGAGCTTTTACACCTTTTACGTTATGGACAGCGGAGGGGAGCTCCCCAAATCCGACATCTTTAAACCCTTTTACTCAACAAAGGAAAAAGGTTTCGGCCTCGGACTCTACAACGTTAAACGGATAGCCGAAGCCCACGGCGGAGAGGTCTCTGCCTACACAGAGGGAGGCTGGACGGTCTTCAAAGTCTCCGTTCCTCTGAACCGACGGAAATTTTTCCGATAGATTGCGTAGAGGTCGGAAAATTTTCCCTGCGGAAGAAGTGCTGTATTGCTCCTTGATCCTGAAATTCCTTCACATTTCTTGGCTACTTCAATTTCTATTTTCCGTTCCGAGAAATGGCATGTTTATTGCTTGTTTAAGTCTGCTGAACTCGTATAAGAGAGGTTGAAGATGAGATTTGAGAGAGTGAGAAAACTGCTGGGAGTTTCAGCTGCCGCTGTTTTTCTTTTAGGAGCTCCCGCACTCCCCTCCCAGAGTCAGCAGACCTACGGCTATTACTACGTCCAGAGCTTACCGAAACAGCCTTTAAGTAAGGAGGAAATTGTCGACCTCCTCCACATGAGAGAGGAGGAGAAATTTGCCAGAGACGTTTACCTAACACTTTCAAAGTTCTATCCCCTTTCAGTTTTTAGGAACATAGCCCGTTCTGAAGAACAACACATGAGAATGGTCGGCCTCCTCCTCCGTAAGTACAACTTACCGGATCCCGTTTCTGAAACGGGAGATCGGGTAGGAGTTTTCAAAGACAGGAAACTTCAAGAGCTATACAACAGGTTGGTTGCCCAGGGAAAGCGTTCCCTCGTAGATGCCTTAAAAGTAGGAGCGACGATAGAAGACCTTGACATCAAAGACCTTGAGGAGGCGATAAGTAGAACCGACAACCAGGACATAAAAACTGTTTATCAGAACCTCATGAGAGGTTCAAGGAACCACATGAGAGCATTTGTAAGGCTCCTCAGGCGTTACGGCAGCGATTACAAACCCCATTACATCTCAACTGGCGAGTTCAACAAAATACTGTCGGTAAAACACGAGGCCGGTTTTTACAGCTCCGCTGGGACTCCGACCGGCAGCTCTTTAAGGAGAACATTTTCCGGAACAGTTGTAGGAGTTAAAAAGGTCCCCGGCTTCAGGCGCAGGAATATAACCTGGTGGGCCATAGAGGTTAAAACTCCCAGCGGAACTGTTGAAGTAAGAGTTGCTCCAACCTGGTGGTATTCTGACCTCAACATCAGGAAGGGAGATACCGTAGAGGTTGTAGGCTTTACTCCCCCCTTCTGGAGGATGAAAAGGATAAACGGACTTATGGCCTGCAGGGTAGAAGACAGGACAAACGGCACAGTTTACGACTTCTCAAAGTTCCGGCGTTTCTGCAGAACAAAGTAAAGGAGGTTAACCAATGCTAAGGAAGTACGTAAGCCTTTTTCTTCTCTACTCACTTCTCCTTATGGCGCTTACAGGAACTGTTCTCTTTACAATGCCCCGCGGCAGGGTTGCCTACTGGACCGGCTGGCGATTCTTAGGACTTGACAAAGACCAGTGGGACAACCTCCACATAATCTTCGGATTCCTTATGGTCTTCTTCGGCATTTGGCACGTTGCACTTAACTGGAGGAGCATAGTCAACTACCTGAAAGGAAAGGCAGGCTTCTTTACCTCAAAAGAGTTCTTAGTAACAACTTTTATCGTTTTCCTTGTTGGAACAGGAACTCTCCTTAACGTTTCTCCCTTTAAAAACTTCATAGACTTTGGAGAGAAGATAAGGAACAGCTGGCCGAAACCTAAAATCATGCCTCCGGCACCACACGCGGAACTCTTCCCACTAAAAAGGGTTGCTCAGCTTTTAGGCATAACTCCTCAGCAGGCACTTAACATACTGAAATCTAAGGGTTTAAAAGTCTCATCAACAGATGAGGCCCTGAAAGAAATTGCTGCCAGAAACGGGACAACCCCTGCCCGGGTTTACGAGATCCTGTCTGAATCTGTTCACTCTGGAGGAAAGAGTTCCTCTTTCCTTCAGCCCGGTTCAGGACTTGGTAGAATAACCCTCAAGGATGTTTGCAGGAAGCTCAATATTCCCCTTCAGATGTGTCTTTCAAACCTTCAGTCCCGGGGTATCTCTGCAAAGCCTGATGAAACTCTGAGGGAAATAGCATTCAGGAATAACCTCTATCCTTACCAGTTAATTGAAATTCTTCAGGGAGGAAAGTAATGGGAAAACTTGAGAGACTGGCAGTTAACGACGAGGGTTTCATCTTTGACCCTGAAACGGGAAACAGCTATACGGTCAACAAGACCGGCCTATTCATCATCAAGTTCCTTAAAGAGGGTAAGTCTGAAGAGGAGATAGTTAAAGCCCTCTCTGAGAAGTTTGACGTGAGCGAGGAAGACGCCAGGAGAGACTTAGTTGACTTTATGGAACAGCTGAGACTCTACGGCCTTCTGGAGGGTGAGAATGTATAGGGTTGCCGTATCGGGAATAAACGCCGTTGACAATCCGGGCCCCGGCGTTGGTATAGCAAAGGGTTTAAAGGGGGGCTCTTTAGAAGTCTCTATCTATGGCCTTGCCTACGATGCCATGGAGCCCGGTATCTACATGAAGTGGCTCTTTGAAAAGAGTTTCATTATGCCCTACCCCTCTGCCGGAGAGGAGCCTTTCATAGAGAGGCTTCTCTACATTAAGTCAAACTACGGTCTTGACGCCGTCATCCCTGCCTTAGACGCAGAGCTCCCCCTCTTTATAAAGAGCTCTTCCCTCCTTGAGAGCTACGGAGTGAAGACGTTCCTTCCCACAGAGGAGCAGTTTAAACTGAGGGGAAAAGACCACCTTCCCGAAATTGCAGAAAGGATAGGGGTAAAGGTTCCTGAAACCAGGATAGTTACTTCTTACGAGGAGCTCAGCAAGGCCATTGAGGAACTTGGTTTTCCTGTAATGATAAAAGGTATCTTCTATAAAGCATACAAAGCCTTTAACATCTCTCAGGCTACCTCCTACTTCAACTCAATTGTTGCCGAGTGGGGATACCCGATAATCGTTCAGCAGGCTGTAACAGGCGAGGAGATGAACGTTGTGGGAGTTGGAGACGGCGAGGGAGGCCACTTTGGACTTGTAGGCATAAAGAAACTCTGGATAACAAGCCTTGGGAAGATCTGGACGGGAGTAACTGTAAGGAACGAGGATCTCCTTTCGGCAACAGAGCGGTTCGTCTCTGAGTTTAAGTGGCGTGGAGCCTTTGAATTTGAGTGTATAGTCAGCAACAGAGATATCTACCTCATAGAGGTAAATCCCCGCTTCCCTGCATGGGTCTACTTTGCAACAGGGGTTGGGGTTAACCTTCCCGATAGGCTCCTTAAAGCAGCCCTCGGCCTTGAGCCGGAGAGAGACTGGGACTACCCTGCCGGGAAACTCTACGTCAGGTTTACAGACGACTTCGTTACAGATATGTCTGAGTTCCAGAGGGTTGTAACAAGAGGAGAAAACTGAGAAACAGTAGAATCTAAAGGAGGCGAAAGTGAAAGAGGTATACGAGAAACCTGTAATACTGAAACTAAAAACCGGAATGATGAACAAGTTCGGTTCATCTCCGGCGTATGCTCGTAAAGTAAGAAAGGACATAGACGGGGTTCCCGTTGAGGAACTCATTGAGGAGTTCGGCTCCCCCCTCTTTGTCTTCTCTGAGAAGAAACTCCGCCAGAAGTTTAGAGAGGTGAAGAACGCCTTTACCCTCAGGTATCCAAACGTTGAGTTCAGCTGGTCTTACAAAACCAACTACCTTGACGCCATCTGTGCCGTTCTCCACCAGGAAGGTGAAACTGCGGAAGTAGTTTCTGAATTTGAATACGAAAAAGCCCGTCGTCTTGGAGTTCCAGGTAATCAGATTATCTACAACGGTCCCTATAAACCCTATGATTCCCTCGTTACAGCCGTGAAGGAGAGAGCTCGCATAAACATTGACCACTTTGAGGAGATTGCAGACCTTGAAAAGGTTGCCGATGAGCTTGGCGTAAAGCCCAGGGTTGGCATAAGGCTCAACATGGATACAGGCATCCATCCCCAGTGGAGCCGCTTCGGTTTTAACCTTGAGTCCGGGCAGGCTCTTGATGCCGTTAAGAGGATAGCCTCCGGCGGGAAACTGGAGCTTGTCGGTCTCCACTGCCACATAGGAACCTTTATCCTTGACCCCCACGCCTACGAGGTTGAAGTCAAGAAGATGGTTGACTTTGCCTACACAGTTGAAGACCAGTTCGGATTTAAGATTGAATACCTTGACATCGGAGGTGGTTTCCCTTCAAAGAACAGGTTGAAAGGCATTTATCTTCCTCCGGAAGTTGCCGTTCCCTCCGTTGATGAATTTGCAGAGAGGGTCTGTTCGGCACTTCTCTCAAGTCTTCGTCCCGGAGACTACCCTAAACTCATCTTAGAGAGCGGAAGGGCAATAGTTGACGAGGCAGGGTACCTGATAACAACTGTTCACGCCGCAAAAAGGCTCCCTTCAGGCCTGAAGGCTTACGTTTTAGACGCCGGCGTTAACATCCTCTTTACCGCCTTCTGGTACAAGTTCAACATTGAGATAGATAGGGAAGTTCACGGAACCTCTGAGCCCTGCGTCCTTTATGGTCCTCTGTGTATGAACATAGACGTTGTTGACGATCTTACCTACCTTCCGCCACTTCCACGGGGAACCCGTCTTATTCTTTCTCCCGTTGGTGCTTATAACGTTACACAGTGGATGCAGTTTATCCGTTACAGGCCTGCTGTTGCTCTCATCGGAGAGAACGGCGAGGTTGACCTTATCAGGGAGGCGGAAGACCTTACAGACATCGTAAGACGTGAAAAACTTCCAGAGAGGCTGAAGTTAGAATGGTAGCGGAGCTCCTTTCCCGTTTTAAAAAGTTCTCCGTTCCCCTTTTAAGGAGCTACTCGGCGATTCTCTTTAACTCAAACCTGTGGGGGGGAGCTCTCCTCCTCCTTTTAACCTTTATCAACCCAAACTTGGGCTTTGGAGGTCTTGTATCGCTTCTTTCCGCTTATGTCTTCGCAAGGCTCATCGGTTTCAAGGAAGATTTCCTGCGACTTGACTACTACATCTACAACCCTCTTCTTGTCGGCCTATCCCTCGGTTACCTCTTCAAACTGAGCCTTCTCAGCCTTCTCTTTTTAGCTACGGCAGGGATTCTGACTTTTCTACTCACCTATACCCTTTCATCTATCTTCTACACATACCTCCGCCTTCCCGTCCTCAGCGTTCCGTTCGTCGTTGTCAGCTCCATCTTCTACCTTGCCTCAACCAAGTTCTCTCAGCTCTTTGTCTCAAACCTCTACTCCCACTCCCCCATCTTAATTTCCCTTAACCTTCCCCTTCCCGTTGAAGGTTATCTCCGCTCCCTTGGAGCCATCTTCTTCCTGCCCTATCCCCTTCCCGGCTTCATTATGGCTTTTCTCCTCTTTTTCGTCTCCAGAATCCTTTTCTTCCTATCTCTTTTAGGTTACTTTTCAGGAACTTTAACTGCCTACCTCTTCACAGGCTCTTGGTATAAGGTCTTTGCAGACACTTCCTCCTTCAACTACATACTCACCTCTATGGCTGTAGGAGGAGTTTTCCTCATACCCTCACTCAGAAGCTACAAGTTTGCCCTCACTGCCTCTATTGTTTCGGTTCCGGTTATTGAAGGCACTAAAGTTTTCTGGGAAAGCTACGGACTTCCAGTCTTTGCTCTTCCCTTTAACACAGTTTCTCTCCTCTTTCTCTATGTCCTCTTTACAGTCGGCTGGATTTACGTAACTAAAATCTACAAGGGAACTCCAGAGAGAACCCTTGACCACTACCTCACCTACTCTCGAAGGTTTCCCTTTACAGGCCGTGAAATAGGCCTTCCCTTTTCGGGGAAGTGGACTGTCTGGCAGTCTTTTAACGGAGAGTGGACTCACAAAGGCCCCTGGAGGTTCGCGGTAGACTTTGTGATAACCGATGAGAAGGGAAAGACCTACTCCGGTTCAGGAACTCAGCTGACAGACTATTACGCCTTTGGAAAGCCGGTTCTCTCCCCCGTAGACGGTCAGGTTGTCTCTGTGGTTTCAGACCTTCCCGACAACCCTCCCGGAACTGCCGACAGGGAGAATAACTGGGGCAACTACGTTCTCATCTACGACAGGAGAGGTTTCTACGTTCTCATCTGCCACTTTAAGCAGAACTCCATAAAGGTAAAACCTGGAGACACCGTTGTAAGGGGAACTTTTTTAGGACTGTGCGGAAACTCCGGTTATTCTCCGCAACCCCACATCCACGTCCACGTTCAACTCCTTTCTTACGTAGGAGCTCCCACCGTTCCTTTTAATTTCACTTCCTACATCTCTCAGAACTGCTTCCACGATGTTGGAATTCCAAAAGAGGGAGAAGTAGTTGAGCCAGTTTACCAGGATAAATCCCTCTACCACCGACTCAACATGCTAATAGACCAGTCTTTTAACTACCTGATAACAGAGAACGGAAAGACTTCCCGATTCACTGCAACTGTTAAGATGGCACCAGACGGAACTTTTTACCTGACAGACGGTAGAGCTAAACTCTACTTTGGAATACAGAACGCCACCTTTTACTTCTACCACTTTGAGGGGGACGTTAGCTCCCCACTGAGGTACTTCTTCTTCTCGTCTCCTAAAATTCCTCTCTTCTACTCACGGGAGCTCCGCTGGTATGACTACCTTCCCCTTATCTCTATCTCCTCTAAACTCAGGAGAGAGCTCTACCTCTTTCTTTCCTCAATTAACCAGAAGTTGTTTTCTGTATCTACAGAAAGTTCCTGGTTAAAACACTTGAACCTGGAAACTGTTATAATCCAACCAGGAAAGACGCTGAAAGCTCAAGTAGAACTTTCGGAAGACGTGGGATTTGAGAAGATCACATTCAACAACGTTGAAATCAGGAGGGTGAAAGATGAAGAAACTTCTGTTACCTCTTAGTCTTGCAGTTTCCTTTGCTGTGCCTTCACTTGCCGCAGAGCATGGTAAGAAGATTTACGCCTACGGAGCTCTTTACGGAACTTACCTAAACTACAACAATTCCAAATACAAAGAAGACGGCTACAGCACAACGGGCTATCTGAGCTTGGGAGACGGTCTCCACAACACCCTTCAGCTTGGCGTTGAGTATACCCACATCAACTACAAAGACGGCTACTCAGACCTCAACCAGGAAGACTACACAATTGCCTACTCAAACACAAACCAGCTCCTTAAGAACCACACTTTTACCTTCGGAGCCCACTACATAAATAGTGATGACGACCTTACAGACGGTGGCTACACCCTCTTCTTTGACGGAACCTATTCTAAGTACTCTCCTGTTTACCCTTACTCTTTCAGGTGGAACGCCGGTATCGGGTTCTACTACAGCCGCTACACAAACATTACAGACTTCAATGTCTATCAGGTTAATCCCCATACAACCGTTAAGCTCTTTTCAGACTACAGGAGGGGAGCTCTCTACACAGATTTAACCGGTTACTATATCCACGTTACAGATTCCGATACCCTTGGAATTGATAAGAACAACTACTACTCATTTGATGCAGCACTCCGTTATTACTACAGAGGCTACGACTTTAAAATCGGTGGCTGGGTAGGTCAGCAGGTTTTTGCCGTTAAAAATGGTGGTTTTGTCGTTTACAACCTGAAAGAGAAGTACAAAGGTGGAGCTTACGGAGAAGTGGGTTATACCTTTAAGGATGGTTTAAGAGTTTCTTTCAACCTCTCTGTTAACAGGTTCAGTGAGGAAGGTGATAACGTTACTCAAACCGTAGGTACAGTTTCGTTAGGCTACAGATTTTAAAACTTAACTGGAGGAATTTCCTTGAAACGATTAGTCGTTTTCCTGTTGATAGCTCTGTTTATTCCCGTTTCGGCCTTCTCTCTGACCTATGCGGAGATTAAAGAGGCCTATCAGCGCTCTTACATCTACGAGAAGAGCGGAGACTATACAGATGCTATTAAGGCTCTTATGCCTGTTTATAAGAGCTATCCCAACGGATACACCGTTAACCTCCGTTTGGGGTGGCTCTACTACCTTGCAGGCAGGTATGCAGACTCGGAGCTCCACTACAAAAAGGCACTTCAGGTAAATCCTACCTCTGTTGAAGCCGTTCTGGGTCTTATGCTTCCACTTATGGCACAGGATAAGTGGTTCCAGGTTGAGTCCCTTGCTTACAGAATCCTGAAGACCGACTACTACAACTACTACGGGAACCTGCGGCTCTCTGTTGCCTTGAGGCACGAAAAGAAGTTTTCAATGGCCGAATCTGTAGATAGGAAAATGCTTTCAATCTACCCTACAGATGTTAATTTCCTCAACGAACTTGCCTTCTCCCTTTTGGGAGAGGGGAAAAAGCTATACGCAAAGACTATCTTTGAGAACGTTCTCATTCTTGATCCAGAAAACGTTATTGCTAAGGAGTACCTGAGGGAACTAACGTCCGGTTCTTCTCAGGAAACTTCAGAACAGGGTGGGAAAGGCAGAAGTAAAAAACCTTCTTTAAAGACCAAAAATCATGAAGAGAGGGGAAAGAACTAAACTGGGGAGCTCCTCACCTCCCTCCTTTTTTCTACCAGCCACGAGGGAAAATTTGTAGCCATTGCGTCAACGCCGTTTCTGAGAGCTCTCTCAAAGCTCCTCTCGTCGTCAATCAGCCAGGCTACAACCATCTCTTTTAACCTGTGGGCAAACTTTACAGCTTTTTCCGTTGCTAAAGGCCAGCGGGGAAGGACTATCTCTGCTCCTATCTCTTTTGCCGTTACTATTCCACCGGGAGGCCTTGAGTAGATAAGACCTGTTGTCAGCTTTCTATCAATCTCTTTTACCCTCTTAAGGGCTTCAGGGTAGAAGCTTATAAGCCCTATCCAGTCAGTTTCTTCTAAAACGGAGTTGACTGTCTCTACTACCTTTTCTGTGGTTTCCGGCTCTTTTATCTCTACGAACAGCCCACATCTGCCGTTAACGGTCTCCAAAACCTCTCTCAGTGTAGGAACTGGTTCTGTTCCGGCTATCCTTATTCTTTCCTTTATTTCCTTCAGTGTCAGTTCTTTTACTTTTGCGTTAATTCCTGCGACCCTTTTAAAGTCCGGGTCGTGAACTATGACCAGCTCTCCGTCTGCCGTTTCCCTTACGTCGCACTCAACAACGTCTGCCCCGGCAGATATTCCTCTTTCAAAGGCTTCCAGTGTGTTCTCGGGGAGCTCCCCTCCGGCTCCCCTGTGCCCCACAACGGCGAAGGGTTTAACTGTTAGTCTTCTGATTATTTCCTTCAACCTTTCAGCCTTTTAACAGCTTTCAGCCCTATGTCTGTCCTGTAGTGCATTCCATCAAAGTGGATTCTCTCAACGGCCTCGTAAACTCTTTCCCTCGCCTCAACTATGTCCTTTCCGAGTGCTGTAACGTTTAAGACCCTCCCACCGTTTGTTACCAGTTTTCCATCCTTAACAGCCGTTCCTGCGTGGAAAACGACAACTGTTGGTATTTTTTCAGCTTCCTCTATTCCCGTTATGACCTTTCCCTTCTCATACTTTCCGGGGTAGCCCTTAGAGGCCAGAACAACGCAGATTGAGGTTTCCGGTCTCCAGTGGAGCTCCCCGACCAACTTTCCTTCAACAACACTTAGTGCAACGTCAACGAGGTTATCTTCCAATCTCCTCAGTATTGCCTGAGCTTCAGGGTCTCCGAACCTTACGTTGAACTCCAGAACCTTAGGTCCTTCTTCGGTTATCATAAGCCCTGCGTAGAGTATCCCCTTAAAGGGCATTCCTTCTTTTGCCATTCCTTTCAGTATCGGCTTTATAACCTTTTCCTGAACCTCCTTTTCCATTTCAGGTGATAGAACCGGCGCCGGAGAGTAAGCTCCCATTCCTCCCGTGTTTGGTCCTCTGTCTCCGTCAAAAACGGCCTTGTGGTCTTGGGCAGTTGCAAGTGGAACGAACCTCTCTCCGTCTGTTATAACCAGATACGAGGCCTCCTCTCCTTTTAAACACTCCTCTACAACAACTCTGTTCCCTGCCTCTCCAAAAACTTTTTCAACCATTATTCTGTCAACGGCCTCTATGGCTTCGTCAACCGTTTGTGCTACAACGACTCCTTTTCCTGCCGCAAGGCCGTCTGCCTTTACAACGATGGGAGCTCCCACTTTCCTTATGTACTCCTTTGCCTTCTCAGGGTCATCAAATACCTGGAACTCTGCAGTGGGAACTCCGTATTTTTTCATCATCTTTTTCGCAAAGGCCTTGCTTCCCTCAAGCTGTGCAGCTGCCTTAGATGGTCCGAAAACCTTTAAACCCCTTTTCTCAAACTCGTCTGTTATTCCTGCAACTAACGGAGCTTCAGGCCCTACTATTGTAAGGTCTATTCCCTCTCTCTCTGCAAAGTCCGCCAGTTTTTCAATCTCTGTTGGCTTTATATCTACACACTCCCCTATCTGAGCTATTCCGGGGTTGCCGGGAGCTCCGTAAACCTTCCCTACTTTTTCGCTCTGTGCAACCTTCCAGGCCAGTGCGTGTTCCCTTCCTCCGCTGCCAACGATTAAAACTTTCATCGGCCTACCCCTTGATTTATAAATTGTTGGGCTATTATAACAGTATTGCCTTTTCTGTATACAACAATTCTGTAGTCTCTGGTTGTTTTTTTCCTGAATCTATATTTTCCTTCACCTTCAGAGAGAGCTCTTCCCAGAATCCTCTTTACGTAGTTTTTTGTTTCTCTGTAGGGAGGAACTCCTCTGTACCTATCAACCGCTTCCTCTCCTGCGTTATAGGCTGCAAGGGCTAATTTCCAGTTTCTGTATTTCTGGTAGAGTTCCTTCAGAAGTTTTGCTCCGCCGTTCAGGTTTTCGTCAACGTCAAAAGGGTCTTTAACCCCCAGTCTCTTTGCAGTTTCCGGCATAAGCTGGCAGAGTCCCATTGCTCCTTTTCTTGAAACCGCTTTAGGGTTAAAGTTTGACTCTGCTCTAACCAGCTCTTTAAATATTCTTACCGGCAATCCATACTTTTTAGCGTAGTAGACAACCTTCTCCTCAATGGTTTTAGCGTTTTTAGGTCTTTTAAAATGTTTTTCTCCCGAGCCGGTTATGTATATAACGCCGTTCTTCTCGTAAACCTTTATCCATCCGAAAGCGTTAGACGGGAAAGCCAGTAAACTAATCAAAAAGATACATAACCCTGACTTCTTCAACGTTCCCATTTATAGCCCTTATAACCGTTTTCAGTATATTTTCTGTTCCCCTTCCCAGTATCCTATCAAGGAAACTGCTCTCTTTCTTTATAAAAACTACCCTTGCTCTGGGGCACTTTCCCAACTCTTTTGCGATTTCAACTGCCCTGTCAAAGTTACCAAGATAGTCAACAAGTCCGAGCTTTTTCGCTTCTTCTCCTGTAAAAATTCTTCCATCTGCAAACTTTTTGACCTTTTCTAAAGGTAGGTGTCTTCCCTCTGCAACTGCTCTTACAAACTGCATATAGGAGTTGTCTATCAACTTTTGAACCACTGCTATCTGTTTGGGATCAGGCTTCTCAAATGGATTTAGCAGGTCTTTGTATGGACCGCTTTTAACAGTTATAACTTTTATTCCCAACTTTTTTATCAGATCACTTACGTTGTAGGTCTGGAGGATTACTCCTATGCTTCCGGTAATCGTTCCAGGGTTTGCAACGATTTTTGTTGCACCTACCGAAATGTAGAGCCCTCCAGATGCCGCAACAGACTCCATTGAGACAACTACCGGCTTCTTCTTTGCCAGTTCAACAACTTTGTCGTGGATCTCCTGGCAGGCTCCAACAACCCCTCCAGGGGAGTTTACCCTTAAAATTACAGCTTTTATCCTGTTATTCTTCTCTACCCTGTCTAACAGTTTCAGATAGTTGTCTGCTTCACTGATAACGCCTTTAACCTTTATTACCGCAATTTCTCCGTTTCCTATTCCGCCTACGGGTCTGTTTAAAATTTTGGAGACTCCCCAGCTGATAACTGCAGAGACAATTAAAACGGATATGACGATGAAAAATGTCTTAAACTTTTTCATGGCTTCTCCTTAACGTTGAAGTGGAGCTTTACAAACCTGTGGAGTTTTTCACGGGGAATTTTTCGAAGGAGCTCCCCGTTGTTCAGGTTTCCTTCCTTCACTTCAAACCCCAGTTTATCTGACAGTTCCTTCAGTGCTTTAAGTCTTTCGGCTTTTGCAACTATAGATGCAGCTGCGACTACCGGGTCAGATTCTCCCTTCTCTCTTGCTGTTATTTTCAGATTTCCCGCTGTGCCTTTCAGCCTTTTTTTCAGAACTTCTTCTACTCTGCTGCTGAATTTATCTATAACTATCTCTTTCGGTTTACACTTTTTCAGAAGTTTTTTTAGTATCTCCAGGTATACCATCTCAAGGTAGCGGTTAACGTTTCTAAACTTCTCGTACTCCCTGTTGTAGGTTTCGGGAGAGATGACCCTTACAATTCCTGTGCAACTGCCTTTTATTTTCTCTGCCAGCTCTTTCAGCTTCTCCGGATTGATTTTCTTTGAGTCTTTTACCTCTAAGTTGAGGAGCTCCCTTAAACACTTCCTATCTGCACACACACAGGCAACTACTAAAGGGCCGAAGAACTCACCCTTTCCTGCTTCATCACACCCGACTCTTGGAAGGTTTTCTTCCAGACTGAGGAGCTCCTCAATAACTGTTTCCTTAAGTTTTTCTTTTTCTTTCCCTGAATAAACTATGCTTCCAGATTCGTAAACTACCAACTCCCCTCTGTTAAGGCTTAACCTGTAGGAGGCGTGCTCCGGTGGTGATTTTTCCTCTGCGCCTTTACTTTTAAGCCTTTTAACCAGTTCTTCTGCTTTCTCTTTCTCTATTTTCACCGCTTGTTAACCTCTAATCCTATACCCGCTTCAAGACCGTAGTAGCTATTGTATCTCAGCTCTAAGTAGTAGTTCCTTTTAATAAAGAGCTGAACACTTCCCCCGTACTCCGGGTTCTGTCCTGTGGTTCCGTATCCTACAAGCCTTATCCTCTCTGCCAGCCTCTTGGCAATAGTGAGTTTAGCTACGGTCTCTCCGTACTTTGTTATGTACGGTTCAATTGAGAAGCTCTCAAGCTTCAGTGTTTTCTTAAACTTTGCTTCAAACGGCTTGAACAGGGATGCTGTTGCGTAGTAAGCTACCTGAACTGCAGGAAAGAGCTCTGAGCTTGCCTCTATCTCCTCTGGTGATGCTCCGGTCATTATCAGGTTTAATATCTGCTCTCTGGTTAGAGGCGGGTCGGACGATAGATAGATAGTGAGACTGGAGAGTTCCCCTTCAATTTTCATGTATACGTAGTAGCCGGAAATGTACGCACTTGCCAGTATGCTGACCCTTCCCTTCTCTTTTTCTAAGTCCTCAATTGTTCCTGTTCCGTATATTACTTTAAACTCCTTTCCCATGTAGTCTATTTTGCCGTCTGTAACGTAGAAGGTTCCGCCTATTACAACCCTACCGTTTAAAGTTTTTATCCATAGTTTCGGTATTAAAGTAAGGCTGAAAAGCTCTCCCTTTATTTTCAGAGGTTGATCAAACAGGAGGTTTATATCAAGGTTTACAGGGAGTTTGGGGGGAGCTCCCTCCTGTTCCTTACCTTTTTTCTCTTTTCCTATGAACAGTTTTGCCTTTGAAACCGTAAGGTTACCCTTTAATCCCCCTTCTCCGTAGTTGACCTTTCCCGAAATTAAACCTTTCCACCTTCCCACCTCTCCTGCAGGAATCAGTGATGCGGTTATGTTTACGTTCCCTTTCTCTCCTTTTAGCAGGAGGCTTCCGCTTCCAACACCTATCTCACCGTCTACCTTCTCCAAACTGCCGTTTTCGACTGTGGCTTCAAGGGAGTTTACCACTGCCCTGTCAAGGAGGTATTTCGTTTTAAACTCAACTCCTGCTCCATCTATATTGACTCTGTAGAGGAGATTTCTCCCGTAGCTGAACTCTCCTTCAATACTGAAACCGTGCCTTACGTAGGGAATAAACTTCTGAGCCCCTGCAAGGTAGACAAGGCCTTTTGCCCCTATTCTTGCTTCTATTCTTCCCTTTAAATTCCTGTTCTCTCTATTAAAGGTGATGTCCTTTAACTTTATCCAGCCATCAACGTAAGAGAGCGTTACGTCTGAAAGCTCGGGTTCTCCCTTTTTCAGGCTGATGTAGATACCTGATACTGCATACATTGGGTAGAAATTCTCCGGGTAAACCTTGAAGGCCGGAACAGCAATCGTTCCTGTTAGGTCTGTAAGGTTAATGTTGACAAAGGCCATGTTAACTTTTATTTTTGCCCGTTGAGTTTTAAACGTCAGGTTCCTGATGAAACCCACTGCCTGCCACTGCTTTCCGTTTGCTATCACTTTCAGGTTTGTGTCTCTGTCTGAAACAGTTACGGTTCCCAGGTTGTCAGGTTCCAGAACGGCTCCTTTAACTTTTAATTCTTTCTTTCCAGTGATTTCTGACTGTAGATTTAATTTACCAGAAATTTTTACAGTAAATTTAGTTAAATTTCCAAAAAGAGAATAATCAACACTCCCCACAACCCTACCTTCGCCCTTTAAAGAATACCTGCCTATTACTTCTCCTTTTCCCTTCAGGCTTCCGCTTCCAACGTCTATCCACACATTTCCTGAAATACTGTTCTCAAAACCCTCCGGTCCCCCTGCATACCGGCTGTTCTCCAGGTCAACAGAGAGCTCTTTCTCCCTCAGAGTTACTCTATACCTGCCACCAACCAAAGTCTTTCCATTGAAAGAAGTCCTCTCAAGGTTCCCTGAAAGGTCAACATCTATCCTTCCGTTCCTGTAACCTATTTTTCCCTCTGCATCACCTTCGGCCGTTAACCCTTTATAACTGAAACTTCCTGAGAATTTGTCCACGTTCACACTTACCTGCAATGATTTTTTCTCTTTTATGTTCCGGGAGTAAATGGAAAAGCTTCCACTTCCATTTCCGTCAATTTCAAAGGGCAGGTGAACTCTAAGACCTTTCAGAACTTTCTCTACCTCTTTTCCGGAAACTCTGTTTACCTTTCCTTCCGCGTAGAACTCCCGTTCTCCCTTTAGCTTTAATCTCAATTCATCAAGAATTCCCCTCTCTGTTACAGCGCTTACAGACAGGATAAAGTCTTTCAGTTTAACTTCCCCCTCAGACTTTCCAAGCTCCACTCCTTGAAACTTCAGGTTTTTGCTACTTACTGAGAAATCGGCCTGTGGATTTTTCAGACTTCCCCAGACTCTTCCCCTACCATTTACAGAACCGGAAAGTCCGACTTTTTTTAGAAATCTGAAACTCTCAACAGGAACAGACTGGACAGAGTAGGAGCTCCTTATCTCTCTCTCCTTTAGGAATAGATCTACTTCCCCGCCAACCTTTCCCCCGTTTTCTCCTATAAGCTTACCACGGGCGTTCAGTTTCTCCTGATCTCCTTCCAGATTAACCATTCCAGAGGCCTTAAATCCTTGAAAACAGAACTGTTCAACTCTTAAGTTTCCTCTGTAATCAAAACTGTTTCCTTTAAGCCTGAATCCTGCTCTACCCGATACAGTAAGCTCTGGTATCCAGCCCTTATACTTTTCGCTGTAGAGCCTTATCAGCGGTACACTCTTTAGCTTTAAACCTTTAAGGTTTACAGTTCCTTTTACTAACTTCTCTTTTAAAGAAAACGTCACCTTCCCGTCCAAACTTTCTGAAGTCCAGCGGAGCTCTCCCCCTCTCCTCTCTACAGTTCCTCTAACTTTTATCCTGCTGAGTTCAATCTCCGGTGCTACAAAACGGTTTACGTTCCCCTCTACTCTTAAACTCGGGCTGTTTATATCCCCATCTGCAGAAAACCGAAGGGCAATTCCCTGAGCGCTGAAGTTCCTGTAGGTAAACCTCTCTGCATGAACTTTACCTTCTATCCTTAATCTCCTTCCAGCCTCTCCAGTAAGGAGAAAATCGGCACCGCCTAAATTCCCCGAAACTTTCTCAAAAATGAGCCTATCCCTTTTGATCCTTAAAATTCCTTTTCCTCCTGTCTCTACTTCTTTTAATTTTCCCTTCCATTCCACCTCTAATTTACCATAATTTTTTACATTTAATTTGCCTATAAAAACAGAAGAAACAAAACTACCGGAAAACTGCCAATCGCTCAGACTGTAAACTCTTAACTTTCCGTCAATTCTGAAATCTCCATACCCGGCAGAAAATTCCGGAACTAAGAAGTACCCGTCTGTCTTAACTCCAGTAAAAGGAGCAACGAAAAACTCTTTCCCCTTTAAACTTCCGGTCAACCCTCCAAATAGGAGCTCTCTCCTGCTGTAAACGAACTTATTAAGAACACCGTACCCGTCACTCCACTTTACGGTAAACCTCCCTATGTCGGTCCTTTCCACCAGAAATGGGAGCTCAAAGGGAAATTTCATCCCCTTTTTCTTTCCCTTTTTAAGAACGAGTTTTCCCTCTGAAAGACCAACAAAAGAGACTACGGGGCGGAGCTCCTTCAAACTCCTGTAAACGTTAACGTCCAGCTCTGGACTGTAGAGCTCGCAGTAAAACTTAGGGTTTCTCAAAAACAGGTAATCTGCCTTCAGGGAGAGCTCCCCGTTTTTCCAGTTAAACGCCAGATGAAAATTCCTTTTTACTATAGTGAGCTCTTCTTTTTCCTTTACCCAATACTTAAGAACACTTACAGAGACCTGATAGGAGAAGAACAGAAGAAGACAAACAAGTAAGAGTTTGAGAAATCTGTGGAGGCGACCACTCTTTAAAGATTTCAGCAGAGCTTTAAGAAACTCCTTAGACCTCACACTCTATCTCCAGAGTTTCCCATGCACGACACTTAGGACATATCCAGTCAAAGGTGTTTGTCCTGAAACCACAGCTTTCACACTTGTACATCTTCCGTCTCTCCTTCAGCCGTGAAAGGAGAGCCATGATCTCCTCGGCAACTTTCTTTCTTCTGCCGCTCTCCCATAAAACCTTAACGTATATTTCAAAAAGCTCCGGATCAAACTTACCCCCTTCCCAGAACCGCTTTAACAGGGCTATCGCCTTTCCTGTTTCCCCTTTCTCTATCCAGAACTTTACAGCCCTGCTTACAGCCGGAGGGGAGAGCTCCGACTCCTCAACAAGCTGATCCAGTTTATCCCCGCTGAGGGTATCAAACTGCTCTACAACAGAGATAAAGGGAGCAGCTTTCTTAGGAGAGAGTCTTATTCCTTTAAGAGCCACGCTGTAACCTTTTTCCCTTTCCCCTACAGAGTACAGGAGCTTTGACAGAACGTAGTAGTAGAGGGGAACGGGAAACTGGAGCTCCAACTTTCTGATAACCCTAAAGGCCTTATCCGTTCTCCCCGAATCTATGTAACTGTTTGCAAGATAGAGTTTAGTATGGACGAGGTCATCACGGAAGTCCTCTTTTAGGTTGACAGCTTTTTCAAGGAGCTCCACCGCCTCCTGCAGTTTGCCGGAAGCCTTCTTTAGCTGGGCAAGTTCATAGTAAAAGAAGCTCTCTCCCGGGTAGAGCTCTATTCCCTCTTTCAGCGATTCTTCGGCTCTGTCTATAAAACCGGCTGCCCTGTAAACGAGGGCCAGGTTAAGAACAACGAGTTTCTTCTCGTCTTCTGAAAGGTTCTCCTTCTTTAACCTCTCCAGAATCTTCAGGCTCCTGTAATACTCTCCTTTCTCTCTCAGCAGAATAGCCAGCGTAAGGTAAGCGTTTACAGGGCTATCTAAATCAACGTCTGAAATCTCCCTTATGAGATCCTGCCTGTTTATTGAGAGCTTCTTAAGATAACTCTCAACAGAGAACCTTTTTTCTTTACCAAAGAGAGACCTTATCTTGTCAATCATTATTCCCAGAACCGTTTAAGCGTTTCGTAGGTTTCAGTAAGAGACTGAGGAATTACCTTTACCTCCGCTGTAACCGGCAGGAAGTTTGTATCTCCAACCCACCTGGGAACTATATGGTAGTGAATGTGGGTATCAACACTCCCGCCGGAAGCCTTTCCGAGGTTTAACCCTACATTGAATCCGTCGGGGTTGTAAGCTCTTTTAAGAGTTCTTATAGAGCGCTTTATCAGCTGGTCAATCTCAGAGAGTTCTTCAGGTAAAAGAGAAAGAAAATCTCCCGTATGTCTTATGGGACAGACCATAAGGTGGCCGGTGTTGTATGGAAACCTGTTGAGTATAACCAGAGCCCTTTCTCCCCTGTAAAGGAGAAGATTCTCTCTATCTTTTTCCGGATGCTCTTTTACAGCTTTGCAGATGAAACACCCTCTCTCCTTTTCTTTTCCTACTGTAGAAACGTAGGAGAGTCTCCACGGAGCCCAGATTATCTCCAACTTAACCTCCTGAGAGACCGAATCTTTTCAGGTTTTCTAAAATATAGCGCAGGTTGGGTTTATCGGTAAGTGATGGATTGGCAAAAATTTCCCTTTCCCTTCTGTTTAGCTGAGTAAAAACGGCCTTTTCAACATCGCTGGGGAATTCTTTAAGGAGCTCCCGACAGTCTTCACTCTTTATGAACGCTTCAACCATGGGGCTGAGCCTGAGTGACGTACACTCCTTCAGCGCCTCCTTTAACTCCACAGCTGCCAGCTTCTCCGAGTAGTCCTTTACCAGATTCCCGTAGTTGAACTCCAGGAATTTAGCTATACCCCCCATCAGGAAAGCTATATCTGCATCTGAAAGGCTACCCTTTTCCTCAATATCTTCTTTCAACTTCTCCATACTCTTTCTGGCAGCTCTCTCAACGGCCAGAGAGTAGGCCTTCTCTAACTCCTGCGCCGGAATGCGGTAACTCCCCGCCAGCTCTGTAAACGTTTTTAGCTTTCCTGCAGTTACAGGTTCAACATCAGAAAATCTTATGTGTTCCATTCCGTCTTCAACAAACTCAGCAAGCCCTTCAACCCAGAACTGCTGGTTTTTCTCTAAAAAGGTTTCTAGGTTTCCTGCTTCTAACGGTTGGGGAGCTCCCCAGCCTCCGCTACAGGTTAAAGCAAACAGTAGTGTAGAGAGCAGAACGCCTCTTTTCATAACCTCCTCCACTTTGAAAGCTTCCACTAGATTCTACCTGTTAGCCGGGCAAATTTCTGCCGTTTCTCTTAAACTAATACCGGAACGTTTTTCAAACAGGAAAGACCATAACAAATGTCAATTTGTTATAGTAAAATAGAAAAAGAGAGATGGTTATGCTGTTAGTTAGATTCCAAAAACCGGTCAGAACAGGAACAGCTACCGGATTCAGAAGCCGGTTCTCAAAACGCTTATATATTTCCTTTGTTTCAGAAAACAGGATATCTTATACCACCTGAACTAAAGGAAGCGAAATATATCAACGCAGAGGAGGAGACCTTGAAACTGTCTGAAGCAGTAGAGCTTTTCATAAACTTCAAGAGCAAAGAGCTCTCCCCAAGAACGCTGAAGGAGTACAGAAACGACCTGAAGCTTCTCCAGAAACAGATAGGAGACATACCAGTTGAGAACATAAAGACGGCCCACCTTATAGTTTTCAGGAGCTCCCTCAACTGCTCTCCTTCCCTTATAAACAGACGCCTTTCTGCCCTAAACTCCTTCTTCAACTTTTTAGTTGACATGGAACTCATTGAGAAAAATCCGATTAAACCCTCTCTCAGGATAAAGAAAGTCAAGCAGAGGGTTCCCGAAGCCCTGACAGAAGACGAAGTTAAAAAAGTCCTAAAAGCGGCAGCGGAACGCTCCTACAGAGACTACCTGATGGTAAAAACTATACTTCAGTGCGGCCTTAGAATATCGGAACTCCTTTCACTAACGAAAGAGAGCATCGTTGATTACAGAGGAAGAAAAGTCCTGAGGGTTATCGGAAAGGGAGGGAAAGAAAGGTTTATTCCCCTGACCGGGGAGTTTGCAGAGGAGCTCTGCAGGTACGCAGAAACCTGCCAGACGGAGAAGCTCTTTCCTCTTACCTACCAGGGAGCAAAATATATATTCAACAGAATAAAGGAGAAAACCGGCATAAACCTTCACCCCCACAAACTTCGCCATACATTTGCAACCATACTTGTAGACAGAGGAGTTGACATAAGGGTAATTCAGGCCTTCCTCGGTCACGCCTCTCCAAACACCTCTGCCCGCTACGCTAAGGTCAGAGATGAACTTATGTTTAAAGTTGTTGATTCTGTCTTCTCAAACACCGGTCATTTACAGACTTAGGAAACGAAAAGCACGAACGAGACCGGCACACCCGTAGAGCATGGCGTCTCCCAAAGGGTAGGCTTCTTCACCGTAACCTTTAAGAATTTTCCTGTTTGGACCAACAACAAAAACCTTCTCAGGTTCAATACTCTCAAAGACAACAGCCCCGTGACCACCGTCCTCAAAAACCTCATCAAAGGTTATCTCTCCTTTAACAAGCCTGTTAACCAGTTTCTCAATTTTATTCTTATCTAACAACTTAGTATGGTGTTCAAACAGGCCCACCACTTCACCGTTCTTTACTGAAGCCCCAAGGGTGTGGCCGTTTCCCACGTCTAAAACGACAAACTCCCTCACCTTTATCTTCTCGGCGTAATCTACCATACCGGCAACTGCCGAGAGCTTACTGTCCATAACAAATCCCTTCAATCCGGCTTTAGAAAGCTGTTCTAAGATGGAGTCAAACCTTGAGAAAAAGCCGGTCTTTTCAGTAATTACCATCTTCTCCGGCCGCCTCTCTTTCTCAAGGAGCTCCCTCAGAAAACAGAACCTCGTTACCCTGTCGCTCTGACCCTTTACGAAACCGTGATCCTGACACGCAACACCCAAAGTGAATTCCTGAAGTTTCAGCTCCTCATTTATTAACCATAAAATTTTCTGGTAGTTTCCAATCTCTAAATCTGAGAGGAAAAGATCAGCTTTACCTACAGAACTAACGACTCTGAAACCTATCTCTCTAACCTCGTCAAGGTCGTCCCTTACGGTTCTTGCGGCTCTTTCCGTTATTGTAACGGAGAATCCCTTCTCTATTAGCTCTATAAGTGCCTTTTTAACAGGCCCTCCTCCCATAACGTAGCCGTCAACCGTTATGTCCCTGTTAAAGGCCTTAACCTTTCGGGCAAGCTTTTCTGTAGGAGAAGGAAGTATAATTTTCGTCCAGTTTTCCTCGTTCCTGCCAAAGTCTGGAACCACAATATCCTGTGTTCCCTTTCCTATGTCAATAGCAAAGAGAAAGTTTGCCACAGCCCACCTCCTTAACGTAAAATTCTAAAGGATTACAAATTCTGGAGGAGCTCTATGTTTGAAGTTGCCGATGACCAGTTTCAGGGCCCGGTCATAAAAGTTATAGGAGTTGGTGGAGGCGGAGGAAACGCCGTTTCAAGAATGTGTGAGAAAGGAATAGAAGGAGTGGAGTTTGTTGCCATAAATACAGATGCTCAGGTTCTCTCAAGAATACCGGTTCCTGTAAAGGTTCAGATAGGGGAAAAGCTGACCAAAGGGCTTGGAGCCGGCGGAAAACCTGAAATTGGAGAGCAGGCAGCCCTTGAAGATGAGCCCAAGATAAGGGAGGTGTTAGAAGGCGCGGATATGGTTTTTATAACCGCAGGAATGGGGGGAGGAACAGGAACGGGAGCAGCTCCGATAGTTGCCAAGATAGCCAAGGACATGGGCATACTGACCGTAGGGGTTGTAACGAGGCCTTTTGACTTTGAGGGAAGGCGCCGTCAGGAGTATGCAGAGGCGGGGATCAGAAGGCTAAAAGAGTTTGTTGATACCCTTATGGTGG
>JALTBO010000027.1 GCA_027075275.1 Desulfurobacteriaceae bacterium | reverse complement strand
TTCCGTTTCGGAGAGAAGTTTGACCTTGTGGAGGTTGGTTAGTAGGTTCTCTCAACGATGAAGTCTGCAACTTCAAAAAGGGCCTTCTTCAGTGGAGAGTCCTCAAAAACGGAGAGCTCCCCTTTTGCCCTCTCAACGAACTCCCTTGCAAGCTGAAACGTTCTCCTGTCTCCGCCCCTTTCAAGGACGATTTTCCTCACCGTATCAATTTCTTCCTGAGAGGGCTGAAGGTTTGAGAAGACAGATTCAACAACTTCCCGCTCTTCTCTTGAAAGCTCTTTTAGAACAGAAAGAAGGGGATACGTAACTTTTCCTTCCCTTATGTCGTTCCCTGCAGGCTTTCCAATGGTCTCTGAGTCTGAAACGTAGTCAAAAGCATCGTCAACAAGCTGGAAAGCGTAGCCTATAAACTCTCCGTATCTCCTCAGAGCTCCCCTTTTCTCCTCATCTGCGTTTCCAACTATCGCTCCACACTCACAGCAGGTCGCAAGGAGGGAAGCGGTTTTCCTGTAGATAACGTCAAAGTAGTCCTCTTCCGTTATTGAAAGGTCTCCAATCCTCTCAAGCTGGAGGAGCTCCCCCTCTGCCATATCCTGAACAGTCTGAGATGCAACTTTCAGAACCTCCTCACCACCGTAAACTGCCAGAACGTAGATGGCCTTTGCAAACATGTAGTCGCCGACCAGAACTGCAACGTCGTTTCCGAAAACCTCGTTGGCAGAAGGTCTTCCCCTTCTCAGCTTTGCCCCGTCAACAATGTCGTCGTGAAGTAGTGTTGCAGTGTGCATATACTCCATAACAGTTGCAACGGGAATGAGCCTGTTTAAGGGAGCTCCCACCATCTTCCCGGCAATTATCGTAAGGCCAGGCCTTACCCGTTTTCCGCCGCTGTCTAAAATGTAACCGCCGGCCCTTAAAACCAGAGAGACCTTACTTGAGAGGAGCTTCCTTGAAAACTCCTCAGCCCTTTCAAGCTCTTCCCTTACAACCTCAAAAGGCTTAAATATCTTCATAACTCTCCTACTTTAGGGGAATGTTCCTGCTTCCCGGCTTCACCAGAGGCTCTTTCCCTTCCTTACACAGAGGGCAGTTCTCAGGCTGGTAGACAGGAACCTCTAACCTCCAGAGTGTCTGGAACGGAACGCCAAAGTCAACCTTTCCACCGCTTCTGTCAACCAAACTCCCAACGGCAACAACTTTTCCACCGTGGGCTTTAACAACTTCTATCGTCTCCTTTGTAGACTTACCGGTCGTTACAACGTCTTCAACAACAACGGCTCTTTCGCCTTTCTTTATCTCAAATCCCCTTCTTAAGGTAAGTTTTCCGTCAACCCTCTCTGCAAAAATTCCCCTTACCCCTAAATGTCTTGCCGTTTCGTAAGAGACGATAATTCCTCCAATTGCCGGAGCTATAACCAGGTCATACTCAACTCCCGTCTCTTTAATCCTCCTTGCAAGCTCCCTGCAGAGAACCTCTGCGTAATCGGGATACTGGAGAACCTTTGCACACTGAAGGTAGTAGGGGCTGTGAAGACCGCTTGACAGAAGAAAGTGGCCTGTTAAGAAAGCATCTGCCTTCAGGAATATCTCCTTAATCTGCTCCTCGGTAAGCATCCTTCAACTCACCTCCTTTTTGGCTGGTGTAATTTTAGGACAAATTTCGGCAAAGTCCTTATCTTTAGCATGATTCAGAAACGGGAGGTTGAAAGATGGAGCTCCGCCAGAAAGTTCTGTCTCTCTCTGAGAGTATAAAAGAAGAAGTTATATCGTGGAGAAGGCACATCCACATGTACCCGGAGCTTTCGGGAAGGGAGTTCAATACGGCTGAATTTGTTGCTGAAAAACTGAAAGAATTTGGCGTTGATGAAGTTATGGAAGATTTTGCCGAATCTACCGCTGTGGTTGGAATCATAAGAGGAAAAAGGGAAGGAAAAACGGTAGCACTGAGGGCCGATATGGATGCCCTTCCAACGGAGGAGAAAACCGGAAAACCTTACGCTTCAAGAGTCAAGGGTGTTATGCACTCCTGCGGTCACGACGCCCACACGGCAATGCTCCTTGGAGCTGCAAAGGTTCTCTGCCAGATGAAAGAACACTTAAAGGGAAACGTTAAACTCATATTCCAGCCCTGCGAAGAGAGGCACGACTGTAAGGGGGCAAAGTGGCTTGTTGAACACGGAGTCCTTGAGAACCCTGAAGTTTCTGCCATTTTCGCCCTTCACGTATTTCCGGAGCTCCCCGCCGGATACGTCGGAACGAAGGAGGGACCTTTCCTCGCCTCATCAGACGTCTTCAGAGTAAAGGTTATCGGAAAGAGCACCCACGCCTCCCGTCCCCACCAGGGAGTTGACCCTGTAATAATGGCTGCACAGTCAATAAACGCCCTCCACCACATAGTAAGCAGGTATTTAGACCCCTTAGAGCCGGCAGTTCTCACCATCGGAAAGATTCAGGGGGGCTTTGCAGAGAACATCATTCCCGATGAAGTTGAGTTTGACGGAACGGTAAGGACACTTTCCCACGAGGTAAGAGAAACTATTCCAAAGCTCATAGAGAGAGCTCTCTCAGGAATAACCTCAGCCTACGGAGGAGATTACTCGTTTAAATTTGAAGAGGGGACCCCTCCCCTCATAAACCACCCGGAGACCACAAAGTTTGCCGTTGAGAAGATGGGGGAGCTCCTTGGAAAAGAGAGAGTAGTAATCCTTGAAAGGCCTACAATGGGAGGGGAGGACTTCTCAGTTTACCTCCAGCACGTTCCCGGAACCTTCATAAGGTTGGGCGTAAGGAACGAGGAGAAGGGAATCGTTTACCCACTGCACAACTCAAGGTTTGACATAGACGAAGATGCTCTTCCTGTAGGAGTAGCAGTGGAGTCATACCTGGCTCTAACCTACCTTCAGAAACAGTGAAATTCTGCCTAATTGAAAACCGTTCTCAACAAGTATAGAATTAAAACTGCCGCGGGGGTGGAGCTGGGCTCCTGAGACCTGCCTCTACAGGTGGGAACCCCTGGAACCTGATCCGGGTAATGCCGGCGTAGGGAGCGGCGAGAGTCAATCTCTCCCTCCTTACAGCCTCCCTCGTGGTAAAAATCCCAATAAGGAGGCAGCATGCAGAACCTCAACGAAGTTGTCATCTCAGAGGCCATCATCTCCTCTTTTATGGAGAAACTGAAAAAGAACCTTGAGTTAGACGTTGCCATTGTTGGAGGTGGCCCCTCAGGCCTTGTTGCAGGCTACTACCTTGCAAAGAAGGGGTTCAAAGTTGCCATCTTTGAAAGGAAACTCTCAATCGGCGGTGGAATGTGGGCCGGAGCCATGTTCTTTAACGAGATCGTCGTTCAGGAGATGGGAAGAGCAATATTAGATGAATTTGGAGTTAGATACAGGGAGTTTAAACCGGGTTACTACATAGCAGATGCCGTTGAATCGGTAACAACGATAGCCTCCAAAGCTGTAAAAGCGGGAGCAACAGTTTTCAACGGCGTAACTGCTGAAGACGTTGTTCTGAAACAGGTGAACGGCCAGTACAGAGTTTGCGGGCTGGTTATCAACTGGACAACCGTTGATATGAACCACCTAATGGTTGACCCTCTTGTAGTAACTTCCAAATACGTTATTGACGCAACAGGCCACGATGCAACTGTCGTTTCAACCCTTCAGAAAAAGGCTGGAATTAAGCTGAACACAGAAACCGGCTGCGTTGTTGGAGAGAAACCCCTCTGGGCTTCGGTAGGAGAGGAAGACACGGTTAAAAACTCAAAAGAGGTATTCCCTGGAATTTTTGTTAGCGGAATGGCTGCAAACGCAACCTGCGGCTCCCACAGGATGGGACCGGTTTTTGGTGGAATGCTTATGTCTGGGAAGAAAGTTGCAGAGGAAATTGCTGAAAGGCTTAAATCCAATAAGGAGGAGTAATGGCTACACTTGTTGAGCTTGTTAAAAAAGGGATTATCCCTAAAGAGGTTGAGTTCTGTGCAAATTATGAAAAGAGAGACGTTGACTACATAGTTAACGGCCTGATAGAGGGAACTATCGTAATTCCTGCCAACATCTACCACAGGGAGAGGGAAGACTTTACCCCAAGGGCAATCGGAAAGGGACTGAAAACCAAGGTTAACGTAAACATCGGAACCTCTGGAGACATTGAAAATATAGAGCTTGAACTTGAAAAGCTACGGGTTGCCCTGAAGTATGGGACAGACGCCGTTATGGACCTCTCAACAGGAAAGTTTATAGATGAGACCAGAAGGGCGATTCTAAAAAACTCCCCTGTTATGGTTGGAACAGTTCCAATCTACCAGGCTGCAAAAGAGGCAGCAGAGAAATACGGGTTTATCGGAAAAATGACGGTAGATGACCTGTTTAATACGATAGAGAAACACTGCAAAGACGGCGTTGACTTCATAACCGTCCACTGCGGCGTAACCCTCTCATCGCTTGAGAGACTCAGGAACGAGGGAAGGATAATGAACATCGTTTCCCGGGGCGGAGCTCTCATGGCCGAGTGGATGGTCTACAACGAGAGGGAGAACCCACTATACGAGCACTACGACAGGCTCCTTGAGATTGCAAAGAAGTACGACGTAACTCTTTCTTTAGGCGACGGAATGCGCCCCGGCTGTATAGCCGACGCAACAGACAGGTGCCAGATTGAGGAGCTCATAACCCTTGGAGAGCTTGTTGACAGGGCAAGGGAAGCCGACGTTCAGGCTATGGTTGAAGGTCCTGGACACGTTCCCCTTGATCAGGTAGAAGCAAACATACTCCTTCAGAAACGGCTCTGCCACGGAGCTCCATTCTACGTTCTTGGTCCAATCGTTACAGACGTAGCTCCCGGATACGACCACATAACAGGAGCAATCGGCGGAGCAATAGCAGCAAAAGCAGGAGCTGACTTCCTATGTTATCTCACTCCCGCCGAGCACTTAGCACTGCCAGACGTTGAAGACGTTAAACAGGGTGTAATCGCTGCAAGAATAGCAGGCCACGCTGCAGATATTGTTAAGGGAGTTCCCGGAGCTATTGAGTGGGACATAGAGATGGCAAAGGCAAGAGAAGCTTTAGACTGGGAAAAACAGTTTGAGCTTGCAATAGACCCCGAAACTGCCCGCAGGTATAGAGAGGAGAGAGCTCCCCAGGAAGACGAAAAAACCTGCACAATGTGTGGAAAACTCTGTTCAATAAAGAGGGTTGAAGACTACCTGAAAAAGAAATAAACTTTGGCGGCGCCACGCCGCCATTCTACTGTTCAAGTATTAACTTCCTTGAAGGCTTTCCTATAAAGTAACCTTGAGCAAAATCCACACCTAACTCTCTACATTTATTAAGTATTTCCTCACTTTCAACAAACTCGGCCACAGTTTTAATCTTAAGAGACTGACAGAGAACAGTAATACTCTTAACAATAGCCTCATCAAGTCGGGAACTCAGAATCTCTCTTATGAAATCTCCCTCTATTTTCACAAAGTTTATCGGCAGATGTTTTATATAGAGGTAAGAAGAATAACCACTTCCAAAATCGTCAATTGCAAACTTAAATCCCAACCTCTTTAAACTGCTCACAAAAGTCTGAAGTATCTCCAGGTTTCTAACAGTTTCCCTTTCAGTTATCTCAAAAATTATCTTAGATGGGTCAATGTCGTACTTCTGTACCATATCTTTAATCGTGTTCAGGTAGTCGCTAACAATAATAGACTTAGGAGAAAAGTTGATAAAGAGATAACCGTTATAACCCGTAGACTGAACATCCTCAAAAACCTTATCAAGCATCTGAAGTTCCAATCTGTAGATAATTCCCATATCCTCAGCAACTTCTATAAACTTATAGGCCGGTAAAATCTCCCCGCTCTCTGTTTCAACTCTCATCAAAATCTCATGGGCTTCCACCTTACCAGTCTTCAGGTTTAGTATGGGCTGATAGAAGGGAATGATTTTGTCGTTCTTTAGAGCGTAAATTATTGTACTGTTAAGCCTTTCCTTTTTCTCATATATCTTCTCAAGGTCTTTAAGGTCAGGAACAGCTATTCTGTCTTTACCCTCCTTCTTGGCCTTATACATCATGTTGTCAGCAACCATAAACAGATCCTTCGGATTCGTTCCATGGTCTGGATAGACAGCTATCCCAATAGAAACTGTAGCAGAAACAGGTTTTCCATCAGGAGCCTGAATAGCGTTCTCCTCAGCTGCCTCCTTTATTCTTTGAGCTAAAGAGTAGGCCTGTTCTTCGTCAGCTTCGGGCATGATTATGCAAAACTCGTCTCCACCAAAACGGGCCACTATGTCAGATTTTCGGGTAATATTCCTGAGAATCCGGGCAAAGTTCTGAAGGAAAGCATCTCCAAAAGCATGGCCGTAGGTATCATTTATCAGCTTGAAGTTATCAAGGTCTATCACTAAAAGGGCAAACTTATACTTTTGTCTCCGTGCCCTGTTCACCTCATACTCTAAAAACTCCCAGAATACTCTCTGGTTGTAGAGCTCTGTCAGAGGATCCCTTGTTGCGTAGTATTCAATCTCCTTTGTATACTTGGATATAGCCCTGATAGAACCAATTACGTTCAGCAAAGTTGTAAGCAGTCCGTTAATTGCAACCTGCTGTGACTTTGTAATTGTCTTCTTTGTAGAAATTCCTATACCGACAACACCACCAATTCTCGGCTTATCAAGAAGAACCGACTTTATTCTTGTTTCAAGATCTCCCACATCTTCTAAACTCACACTATGACTTTCATCAATAACTTTGTGAACTATAGTCAGATTTCCCTTTAAAAACTTCCTGTCAAGAATTTGGCGTATCACCTTTTCAGCCTGCTCTTTGAGCTGTGAATCAGGATTCGCAGTCCAGAAAACGTAGAGCTCCCAAGCCTGATTATCAACAAACGTCAGGATAAAAACAAAAATTATCGGAATATCCTCAGAGAGAAATCCTATAATCTCCTTTACAGGAGTTTCCCAATCCTTTAACACTTCTGAAGTTATTATCAGTTTCTCCATAATTTTCAATTGATTTTCCAGAACTTCCTTATCTACAGCCATATCACTAACGTCTCTTATACATTTCAGAAGACTTTTCCTTAAGTTTTCAATCTCTTTAAGGAAACTTTCCGATTTACTCAGCTCATCTTCAAGGTACTTAATCGTTTCATCTAACGACTTTCCTCTATTAAGGGCGAAATTTATTGCCTTTATTTTCGTAGTTATAAATTTTCTAAGCACTTCACTGTAGATAAAACTCAGTATTAGAGGAATAACAATTATTAAAGTCATCAACTGAACGAAAGATATCTCAAATTTCCTCGCCTCTTTTGAAAAATCAAGAGTAACAGAAAGGCAAGCTGCCTTTTCCGATTTATGACAGCCCGAACAACTATCCTTAAATGGAATAGGCTGAAAGTAAATCACTTTATCTTTTAAGACTCTACTACTCTCCTTACACCTGCCGGAAAATATGTCTACTTTAAGATCTGAACCGAAGGAGCTCTCCAAAGATCTTAAAAACCTCCTTAAACGCTCCTTTGAATGGGGAAGCTCAAGGTTCTTACACACTTCCTCGTTAAGCAAACGACCAATAGATTCTGCCGTTTTTACCTTATTTTCCACAAAAATCTCTTTAGCTCGCTTTTCAAGGTAGTTATAGGTAAAGAAAAGAGTTAACATTAAGCCCAAGACTGTAGTTATAAGCGTGAACTGCCTCAGGCTTAGCTTCATTCCTGCCCTTCCTCCCAGATTGGGTTAAACAGAATTTAATAAGATTAAATATAGCTTAGTATAAGCAAAAGCAATCAGCATAGTTTCTGTAAAATTGGTCTGTTTAAATGATTCAGTAAGTATTGGAGGAGAAATGCTTGCAAAGAGGATTATCCCCTGTTTGGATGTAAAAGAAGGAAGAGTTGTTAAGGGAGTGAACTTCGTTAACCTGATAGATGCAGGAGACCCTGTTGAGAACGCTAAAGTCTACGACGAGCAGGGGGCTGATGAGCTCGTCTTCTTAGACATTACGGCCAGTTATGAGAAAAGAGGAATAATGATAGACGTTGTTAAGAGAACGGCTGAAGAGGTTTTTATGCCCTTAACTGTTGGTGGGGGAGTAAGGACTGTTGAGGACATAAGGAACCTTTTAAACGCCGGAGCCGACAAGGTTTCAATAAACACCGCAGCGGTTAAGAACCCGGAGCTCATAACTGAAGGGGCAAAGCTTTTTGGTTCCCAATGTATCGTTGTTGCAATTGACGCAAAGAGGAAGGGGGAAAGCTGGGAAGTTTACATTCACGGGGGAAGAACTCCAACCGGAATAGATGCAGTTGAGTGGGCAAAAGAGGTTGTTGATAGAGGGGCAGGAGAGATTCTCCTCACATCTATGGATAGAGACGGAACAAAGGCAGGCTACGATATAGAGCTTACGAGGACAATTTCTGAGGCAGTTTCTGTTCCCGTTATCGCTTCAGGGGGAGCCGGTAAGCCTGAACACTTCTACGAGGGGCTTACGGAAGGTAAGGCCGACGCTGTTCTTGCCGCCTCTGTTTTCCACTTCAGGGAGATCTCAATTCCTGAATTGAAAAATTACCTCAAAGAAAAAGGCGTATGGGTGAGGGTTTAGAGGGAGAGAAGGAGCTCCCTCACCCTTCTCTCAATTTCATCTCTTGTTCTTCTAAAAGCTTCAAATTTTTCTTCCTCTGTTCCTTCTACTTTTGCCGGATCCGGAAGCCCCCAGTGAATAGTCTCTGCCCCTGGAACAACCGGACACCTTTCTGCAGCATCACCGCAGAGGGTTACGATAAGGTCAAGATCACTGAGTGGTATCTCCTCGAGGCTCTTTGACTTCTGACCGGATATATCTATCCCTCTTTCTGCCATAACCCTTACTGCCAGAGGGTGAATGTAGCCGGAAGGTTCAGAGCCAGCAGAGAATACTTCAACCTCTTTACCTAACTTCTCTCCGTAGAACTTTCCAAAACCTTCTGCCATCTGGCTTCTTGCAGAGTTCCCAGTGCAGATAAACCCTATTTTCATAACCTCTCCAGTTCAAAACGGGCGGAAGAAAAAACCGCCCGAAAGGTTAAATCCTGTCTTTAAGGAGGAGCCAGAGTTTTTTCTTGACTTCCTCTGAAATATATTCAGGTTTTGTCTGGACAGCCCCAACGAGGGCCGTTCTTGCAGGTGAGTTTTCAAGATCTTCTGGTTTAATAGTTTCAACAACTCTCTTTATCATCTTCTTTGCGTTCTCAACGTTCCTTGCCATCGTTGCCAGAACTTTCTCTACGTTGACTTCCTCTCCCTCTTTCCAAACGTCGTAGTCTGTTGCCAGAGCTACCGCAGAATAGGGAATCTCAGCTTCCCTTGCAAGCTTTGCTTCCGGAATGTTTGTCATACCGATAACGTCAACTCCCCAGCTCCTGTAGATTTTTGACTCCGCCTTTGTTGAAAACTGAGGACCTTCAATGCAAATGTAGGTTCCTTCCCTGTGAACGGGAATTCCCTCCTCTATACAGGCGTTGTAGATGATTTCGTTCAGGAGAGGACAGGTCGGAGTATCAAAGGGAATGTGGGCAACGATGCCATTTCCAAAGAAGGTTGAAGGCCTGTTCTTTGTTCTATCGAAATACTGGGTAACGATTACAAAGTCTCCCGGTTTTATCTCCTCTTTCATTGAACCTACGGCGCTGACTGAGATTATGCAGTCAACTCCAAGCATCTTAAAGCCGTAGATGTTTGCCCTGTAGGGAACTTCCGAAGGAAGGTAAACGTGCCCCCTGCCGTGGCGGGGAAGGAAGTAAACTTCTTTGTCTCCTAATTTACCGCAGATGTATGCGTCTGAAGGCTCTCCGAAAGGAGTTTCAAGTTTTATCTCTTTAACGTCTGTAAGCCCCTCTATGTCGTAGAGTCCGCTTCCGCCAATTACTCCTATCTTCATCTACTCTCCTCCCTTAAACTCAAGTTCTTTCCCCTTCAGCTTGATGATTGTACCCATTCCCCAGACGTTTATCACCTTATCGCCATCTTTATCTGTTCCTTCCAGAATTGTGATCTTAATGTTCTTCACTCCGTCTGCCTGAAGCTGCTGTGCCTGCTGCTCCAGCATCCCCACTACTCTCATTACAGGGTCTATGGGGAGCTCCCCGTTGAACCAGCTTTTCTGCTTCTGCTGGGCAAAGGCGTAGGCGATGTTTACGATTTCGTGGGGCTGCGGAACTTCTCCAAAAGAGAGAACCATCACTTCCTCCTTCTGTTCATAAGTTTTCTGGTAGAGAATTTTAGCCGATTAAGGAGGTAGTTATGGTTTTGAGAGACTTAAAAGAGCTATCTTCTCTTGTTGAGAAGCTGAGAAAGGAAGGAAAGCGGATCGTCTTTACAAACGGTTGCTTTGACATAATCCACGCCGGCCACGTTGATTACTTAGAAGAGGCAAAGTCCTTTGGCGACTTTCTCATTGTTGGAATGAACAGCGATGAGTCTATAAGAAAAATTAAAGGAGAAAAAAGGCCCATAATTCCAGAAAACTACAGAGCAAGAGTTCTTGAAGGATTAAAAGCCGTTGACTGCGTCTTCATATTTGGCGAAGAAACCCCTACTGAAGTTATCAAAACAGTTAAACCTGACGTTTTAGTAAAAGGAGCAGATTGGCCGTTAGAGAAAATAGTAGGAAGAGAATTTGCAAAAGAAGTTAA
>JALTBO010000026.1 GCA_027075275.1 Desulfurobacteriaceae bacterium | reverse complement strand
ACAGGCTTTACAAAGTTGATTAAAATACAGACGCGTTTGGTGAGAGAAATGCTGTTGAGGGGTTCTTCTTTAAGCTTAAAGAAAGAGGTTCTAGTTTCCTTTTAGAAGTTCTTTTGATTTTGTGCAAAGCTGGTTAGAGTTTTGTGGGCATTCTATAACTACTGGGTGTGCTTATCTTGACAGTCCATCTATAACCAAAAAAGATTAAAATATACAAAAAAATTAAATTAATCTTCAACTTCTATAATTTTATCTGGAGACACTTCCTTTTTCAATATGAGTTTACCTCCCTTAATCTCGTATTCAACGATGTACTCGTCTTCTCTTTCTTCTTCTGGAATTTCCGGTCCATTTACAAGTTTTTCGGTCGTTAGCAACATCTCATCCACGCTCTTAAAGGCAACGTCCATAAAATTCGTTGTCTTCCAAGCTCCCTTGGTGCATGTGTCTCTGCAGTAGTGACAGAATATACATTTAGCATAATCCACACACGGATAGTACTTTCCATTAGGTGCTTTTTTCATGTGTATTGCATTGGCTGGGCAAACAAAAGCACACTGAAAGCAGCTTATGCACTTAGTTACATCAAACATTAACATACCTCTGAATCCCTTGGGTCTCTTTCTAAGCTCCCTTGGATACTGGATGGTCATTCTGCTTGGCTTTACAGCTTCTCTCAGTCCAATTCCAAATGCATCGAGGTGAAGTTTTATCCTTTCTGGAAAGTCTGGAGAGGGAGGCTTTATTTTTTTGATTCCAGCCATTATAACCACCCCGCAATGTTAATTGCTCCAAGGCCTAAGCTAATCCCAAGACCCACTATTGCAAAACCCATGAGCGTACTCCAGCCAATCTTCAGCGCCTGATCGAGTCTGTACCTTCCGTAGAAAGTTCTGAAGAATACAAAGATCATCATGAGTACAAACGTCTTCAAAAACAGCCAGAGTACTGGAGACAAATCACCAAGTGGAGGTATGAACGGCCCATTCCAGCCACCAAGGAAAAGTATGCTGAAAAGCAAACAGAGCAGATAGAGTTTCTCGTAGGCGATGGTCATGACTAATCCAAATATGATACCTGTATATTCAACAAAAGGTCCGAACACGACTTCTGGATCAGCCTCGGGTATCTCAAACGGAAAACGGGATGTAGCCATTACTATTGCGATGAAGAACACCAAAGCTGCCAATGGATTCAAAATTACTCCGGGAATTACGCTCTGCTCTTTAACTATTTCTATGGCATTTGCACTACCGTAGAGTATAACCATAGACATGGCAGCGATTATCAGTACGATTTCATATGAGAAGTACATGAAGGCTTCTCTGAGTGAGCCCACATATGCGTATTTACTGTTTGAAGCCCAGCCTATTGCAACAATTATCATTGGTATGAGTGAAATTAAAGCTATGGCAGCGGGAATTGAATAAGGTGTGTTTATAGCGTATATTGTTCCGGCCGGTATAACCAATATCGGCAGCAGCACGGGTAGGAAAGTTAGCAGAGGAAACTGAAGGAAGTAGGGTCTATGAGCTTCTCTATGGGTAATCACTTCCTGGAAGAAGTAACGCATACCGTCAGCCATTGGCTGTATCAGACCTCCAATATCTCTTGAGATTTCAAGGGGACCGTAACGCCACTGCACTCTTGCTGTGACTTTCCTTTCAAACCATATTATGGGTAATAAAGCTATGAGTATGCATACCAGTCCCGGGGCAAACAGAACTGCAAAGAACGGTTTCCAGAATATCAGAGCAACTATGAGATTCAGTATCGGTATCTTGGCGAACAGACTTGTTACTGGTGGTATGTATGCGACCTTAGTTGCTGTATGGTATAGCACGAGTTTTCTCGTTATTATAGGTATTCCCACAGAGTTCTGCCTGAACATTTCTAAGAGGGCATTATACGAGAGCATTTTCAATCACCTCATCTATCCGCTTCAGGTGGGAAGTATCCAAAGCTACCGTAAACAGCTTGTAGATCTGCAACTCTACAGCCCTTTAAAGACTCCATAAAGCCTTTAAGGTAACACCATCCCGGAGTTACAACTCTAAGCCTGTAAGGAGCGTTGGACTTGCCGTCACTGACTATTGTGTACAGCAGCGTACCCCTCGCCGCCTCTGTAAGCGTCGTATATTCTCCTGCCGGGAGCGTTAGCCTTCCAAAAAGCCTGAAAAAGGCACCTTTAACTGTATCGAGGCCTCTCTTTTCTTCACCTTCCTTAGCCTTCTTCTTTCCAGCTATATCAGCACTTACTATGTTTCCCTGAGGCATATCTTTCAGTGCCTTAACACACTGCTTTATTATAGAGATACTCTGCTGTATCTCGTTCACTCTAACAAGGAAACGGGAGTAAGAGTCGCCCTCATCTGCTACTATTACATCCCATGTTAGTTCATCATAAGCATCGTAGGGTTCTACAGCTCTAACGTCGTATTCAACTCCGCACGCTCTCAGGAAGGGGCCTACAATACCGTACTTTATAGCCTCTTTTTTGCTGAGAGCAGCAACATCTTTTAACCTTGCAATTGTTACGGGATTTCTGACGAATATTCTTTCAAAGTCCTTAGCTTTACGCTGTATATATGTTGTTGCCTCGTATATGTAATTTAAAGTACTGTTATCAACGTCTCTTCTGACACCTCCCGGAACGACATAGGATGCTGTAATTCTTGCTCCAGCTACCCTCATTAACACTTCACATGCCAGCTCTCTCAGGGCAAAAGGCCACATAAAGCCAGTGGTATGTCCGAGAAATACAGACAGTATTCCTGCATCGTAGAAGTGTGTTCCTATTCTGCATATCTCCGCAAGCATAGTTCTTATGTACTTGGCTCTCTCTGGCACTTCAATATCCATAGCCTGCTCAATTGCTCTGACGTAACCGAGACTGAAGTTCACGCAATCCATTATTGCTGGTCTCTCAACAAGAGGAATATTCTGTATATAAAGTTTATTTTCAGCTAATTTTTCTACACCCCTGTGCACAAAGCCCGGGTCAGGTATAACTTCTCTTATAACGTCACCGTGAACCCTGACTATGAGACGCATGTGACCGCTCCCGCCGTGCTGGGGACCCACAAACAGGACTATTTCATCACCTTTCGTCGCTTTTTCATCTAATCCTGGAGGCACAGGCAACTCCAAGCTTTCTATTTCGGCGGGAGGTTTTACAGGCACGGGAAGCGAATATTCTTTCATTTCACTCACTTATCTCACCTCTCAAAAGTATTTTAAAACTTATTTACTTTCCTCAAGCACATAACTTGGTTCTTCAAGCTTGAAATCCTTTCTGAGTGGCGTTTCTACTTCTGGAGCTATGAGGAACTTCTGACCCATGTTTGGATTGCCTTCAAACCACACACCAAAGAAATCGTGCATTTCCCTCTCTTGGTAATCTGCTGATAACCAGATGTCTGTCAGACTTGGAATCCTTGGATTGTTTCTATCGATTTCGGCTGCAAAAGTTACTATAACAGGCATGAGTTCCTTAACGCTGTAGCTTGAAACCGAGCATTCAACTATGAATTTGTTTTCATGTAAAACATCTATTACGTTTATCGACTTAACATGATCGAAGCCCTCACTCTCAAGTGCTTTAGCCACTTTTTTGTAAAACTTTGCATTAGTTTTGATGTAAATTCTGTTGACGTTTGTGGTAAATACTTCTGCATATGGTATTTTTCCCCTCAATTTATCTACGAGCTGGTTCCCAAATTCCCAGTCCACCTCTTTTGGTTCTATTTTTATCTCAGGCTTCTCAGCTATTTTTAACGGTGGTTTTGGTGGCTTCCTCTCCTTACCAGCCTCGGTACCAAGAATTTTTGCTAAATCAGCTTCTTTGAAATCTACCGTCGTTCTTGCTTCTCCTCTCTCTATTTTTTTCTGTAGTGCTCTTACTGCAGAAATCAGTCCCTCTGGGGTTGGAGGGCAACCGGGAACAAAGTAGTCCACCGGAACTATCTTCCAAGGTCTCGTTATGTGATAGCTGTTCCAGAATAATCCTCCCTCGATACCGCATGCACCTATGAGTATTACAAATTTCGGATCAGGCATCTGCTCCCACGTAATCCTCAAAGCTCTTGCCATCTTCTTGGTTATTGTGCCCTCAACAATTATCAGATTTGTCTGTCTCATCATACCGAAGTTTAAAGTGCCCCATCTCTCAGCATCGTAGCCACTCGCATAAGCATGAGCTAATTCAACACCGCAGCACGATGTAACCAGGTGAACAGCCCAGAGGCTCCACTTTGCACCCCACTTCTTTACTGGAGCTAGGGCTCCACTGCCCAGAAATTCAATGTTTTCAGCATTAACATCCTTCACATTCTTCACCTCCCACCCTTAGCATAAGCAGCCTCGCAGGCAAATTTATAACCGGTATATATTGCTGGAGTTAACATAATAAACGCTACTGTTATTAAAGGTATAGCTATTCTCATTGGAGCTAAAATAAAGAGCAGAACTGCTATTGGTTCAACTCCAAGGAAAACCAGTAAATAGCCTGTATACTGCATTGGCAGTGCATACTTAGGTGTCATGAACGGCAGGCTTCCAGATTCAAACCTTTCCACTTTAACGATAGAAGGCGTTTTGCTCGGAGTCAGTATTTTTGCCAGCATAACTATTGTGGCATCTATAAATATACACAGACCTATGACAATCGCTACAATAACGACATTGCTAAGGACACCTGACTGCAACATTTCAGACACCTCCAATAACCATTTTAGCTATGTTAATGAACCAGTTTGGTGGCAGTACTGTTATCAGCATCGCAGCACTTGCTACAAGAGCTATTGCTGTTACTTTTCCCGGAACAGTATCCTTCGCTAAATTCCTCGCTATTCTTAGGTAATAGGGAATGGATATAGCAGAGTTAACTATCAGCAGGAACGCCAGCCAGACAAGTCCTGCTCCAACTAGAGATGTCAGTATGAAGAACTTTGACCAGAATCCCATGAGCGGTGGTAGCCCTATGAAAGACAGAGCTAAGACGTACATGAGTGGTCTTGAGCACCCATCTGTTTTTATGGAGGCAAAAAACGAGGCTTTGCCAAACGCGTTGACTATTAACTGCAGCAGTGCACCAGCGAAAGCTAAATATAAGAAATTCTTTGACGTTATGACTGCAAGAGTTGCTATTATGTAACCCATGTTGGCAACTGTAGAGTAAGCGAGAATTCTTCCTGTTTCCTTTGCTGTCAGAGCACCTATATTGCCTGTAAACATCGAAATTACGGCGATAAATGCCACGAATAACGTTAGGTTGCTGAGCTGGGGTAATGATGTCAAAAGCAAGATCTTGTAAGCGGCTATGAACGGAACTATTTTTGTTATTGACGCTATAACTGAGAGTGGTAGAGGATCAGCCGCGCTGAAAACATCTGGAACCCATTCATGCATGGGTGCACATCCTACCTCCATCCCAAGACCAAGAATGAGCATAACGAAGCCAAGCGTGTAAAGTGCTGTGTCTTTTACAGAGCTGGAGTAAACCAGCAGCAGAGTACCTATTATGAACAGTACTGTTGCAAGAACCATGAATGCTATATATTTTATCGCAACATCAACATGTGGTGGTTTTCCATCTGTGCTGACAAAGATTAAGGCATAAGTCGGAACTGAAGCAATTACGAAGGAAGCAAGCACGAATGCTATGTCGCTTGTATATGCTACATAGACTGTAATTACTGTTATTAAAGCCACAAGTGCATAATCGATACCACTCATCTGATTTTCCTTTACACTCATGCTGAAGACTGTGAGCACGCCTATTGCTATGACCAGCAGAACGTACATGAACAGCTGTGGGGTTGACACCGCTGCTGCAAGCACTATAGCTAAGGCGAGCAAGCTTGTTGCAAGCGATATTCTCACGTCTTTCAGAGAACATGCAGCTCCTACAGTCAGTATCACAAGTGCCAAAACTGTTGAAAAATCAAGCATCATAACCACCCCAGCATTGAAACTACTATTGCTGCCATCACAAATGCAAGAGCTATCTTCATGTAAACTCTCATGTATCCAACCTGAATTGCTCTAATGCGTCTGGAAATTCCCAACATACCATCTGGTAATCCAAAGTGGCAGAACCAGTCTATTGCTTTGTGTGTGTACTCTATGAGCTTGGATATTGCCCAGCCTATGGATGGAACTATGAAATCGTTTAGAGCTGGCAGGTACATTCTATCTCCAAGAAAAGTTCCTATAGGCGAGAGAGCTCTGATTCTGGGAACAACCAGTGCAAACAGATACGTGCCGGTAACTCCCAAGCCAACTATAAATGAATCCTTATCAAGACCGTATTCAAGCAGGTGGGTTTCAGCGAGTGGATCAGTGCCTGTCAGGATTCTGTAGAGCAGCAGGAAGACCATTGAAACAACACAGGCGTATGCAAAGGGCATCAGCTTCTCTCCATGCAGATGTAAGTGGTACTTATCACCTTTCCAGAAGTTCAAGCTGAGGAACTTGGCAAGGAATGCTGAGTAAAGCAGGGACGTTATCAGAAGCAGGTCAAGTGGTAAACTTCCAACCGTCTCCGCTATGTGATGCATGACTGTATCCATACCTGCCTTAACCCAGTACGCTGTAAGAGGTGGCAAACCTCCGAGTGCTATCGTTGCTATTATCGTGGCAATGAAAGCAGTTTTCATCTTCTTGGCCAAGTTCAGATCTCCACAGCAGAACCTGTCGTGAGTTGCATGTATCAAATGCCCGGCAACAAGGAACAGTGTTGCCTTTGCAAATGCATGGGTCATCAAATACCAGAATGCTATGAGGACTGCAAGCTTTCCGTACCAGTAAGAGGCTGCTGCACATCCAAACATCAAGCCTAAACTTGACATCGTTGATGCAGCAAGTAAAACCTTCCTTTCAAGACATCCTATAGCCACTGAAGCTCCATACAGGGCAGAGAATAACCCTACAAGCAAGACTATGTAGTACAGCACACTGACTCCCGGAACTGCATGTAAAGCCCATGGATGTATGTACCAGCTCAATCTTATGAACAGGTATGTTCCGGCGGCAACCATTGTTGCTGAATGCAGTAAAGCACTAACAGTTGTCGGGCCTGTCATGGCAGTCATCAACCACTCGCTAAACGGAAGCTGGGCTGACTTCGTGAAAGGTCCCATAAGGAAGCAGAGCATTAAGAATACAGTACCGGCAAGACCTATTTTTGTGAAGAGTACTCCCCAGTGTATCTGGGATATGTTCAGATTGCCCGTCAAAGCGTAGATTGCTGCGACTGCAAAGAACATCGGCATATCTCCAATTCTTATCGTCGATATGGCTCTCCACCCGCCGTAGCTTGGTGGCCAGTACATCTTCAGCGGTCCAACTTTTCTCCCCACAACTCCAACGTAAGATAGGTGATCATCATCTCTGAACCAGTGCCCTATCAGTCCCCAAGACGCAAGGCCAAGACCTTCCCATCCTATGAGGAGCATGAGCAGGTTATCGCTGTAAACAACAAGCAGCATCGACGCTGTGAACATGTTGAAGAAGAACCAGTACCATCCAAGCCTGTAATCGTGTTTCATGTACTCCAAGCCGTAAAGACCAATCATGAATGCAATAAAAGCGGTTAAAGCACCCATGTACTTGCTGAGGTAATCAAATATGAATACGAAGTTTATGTTGTATTCAGGTAGCCAAGGTATCGTGTAGGTTCCATTTGGATACGTAAGCAGTATGTGTATTGCTATCACAAACGAAATGAATAAGCCAAATACTGAAAGCATTGGTAGCTTTCTTGCCCTATCGCTTCCTGGTTCTTTAACCCAATAAAATGCTATGGGCAGGCTGCAAATAACTGGGGCAACAAAGAGAAGTACAATCTCCCAGTTCATGGAGCCACACCTCCTATGGTAGCAATGGCAACCTTAGCTATAACCGCCTTAACAGCGTTAAGGAGGATTGCTGCGAGAGGTGGAAAGATTAGCAGGATGGAAACAATTCCTATAATAAACAAGGGTGTGTCCAGCAATCTGTTTACTTTTACCTTCTCATAACCAGCTGGCGTTCCGCAGTATATTCTCTTGTAAGTGTAGAAGCTGTAGAGACCGGAGATTATGAAGACAAAGACCACTGCAAGTATTGTGGATATGTCCAGTCCAAATGTATCAACAACTCCTTTGAGTATGAAGAACTCTCCAAACATGCCCACCGTAAGTATTCCTCCAAGGTTCATAAACCCGAGTAAAGCGGCGTTTGATATTGTTGGAATGTATTCGTGCATACCGCCCATCTTTGTTATATCTCTCAATCCGTGGTAGTTTGCGATAATTCCTCCAGCAGTCATGAAGAGAATTGCTTTTCCGAAGGCGTGAGATATGTACTGTATTATGACTGCCATTATTCCATATGTCCCGAGACCGAACGCAATCAGACAGTAACCCATCTGGGAAATTGTGGAGAAAGCAAGAAGTCTTTTGTAGTCGTTCTGTCTGAAGACCATGAAACCGGCGTAAATGCTTGAAACAACTCCGTAAACGAAGATTGGCATCGTGTACGCTTTTATAAACCACGGGCTTATCAGGTAAGCTCTGAGAATGACGTAGGCTCCAAGACCGACAGTCAGTGGGCTTAGCAAAGCACTAACGGGAGTTGGAGCTTCAGCATGTGCCCAAGGGAGCCAGACGTGAGGTCCGAGACCGGGCAATTTGATTATCATTCCAAGGAATATCAGCAGCCACGCCACAAATCCAATTTTAGCTATTGCATCGAAAGCAAGACTGCCATTTGCAGCAGCAGTCATCAGGAACCCTATTAGAGCAAGCATACCTGCGATGTGAGTCCAGACGAAGTAGAGGGTTGCAACTCTTCTTCTATCACCGTAACCGTACATGTATATCAGTAGGAATGATGCAAGCAGTGAAATTTCAAGGAATATGTAGAGCATTATAAAGTTACCGCTGAAAACAAGCCAGAGCATGGATGTAGCGTAGAGGTTGTAGAAAAATATGTACTTCCGGTATTCACTTTCAAGTTCTCTCCCCATCTCTTCAAAGCGGTGTGCCATATATGGCAGAGAGTACAGGGCGACCATTGCAGAAACAATGCATATGGCAAGGGCGAAAGAGAATGAAACCTGATCTCCAAGTATGTAAAATCTGCCTATGGGATGAACTACGTCCGCTACTGGTATTTTAACAACTAAGCCTGATGCAAGACCGTATATCGTGTATGCAAACGGGATCAGAAATGCGACAGCAGAAACAGCCGTAGCAAGCCTGGGTTTCATCAAAGGCGTTAAAAACGTTACAACGAATGGCAAAAGCAAAACGTACAGCAACATCATATCTTATCACCCCCCGCAACTACGTCATCTGTGGATATACTGCGGAATTTTTTGCTAAAAGTGACCATTGCAGCAATAAGTATCATCAGCTCACCGCCACTAGTGAATATAGTCAGCACTGCTATGCTGAAAGCCTGTGTTGTCAAATTCGGTATAGTGAATAGAGGCATTAACGCCAAGAACACTGCACCAAACATAAGTTCGAGTGAAATCAGCAATCTCACTAGCTCCTTACTTGACATGGCCATTACGTACGCAATCAGGAGAATGGCTGCCGAAGTCACAAGAGTGACGTAGACCATCATACTTCTTCCCTCCTTACGAATTTAACAACCGAAAGCATCAGCAGTATTGCCAAAGCAAAGAAGAACAGTGCAAACACTGCATATCTTTCAACGAACGCTGAAACTTCAGAACCGGTGAAAACGGAAGAGACGTTTTTGAACCCAAAAATGGCATTGAAAATCGCACCGAATGTTATTATTGCAGGTATGAACCAGACAAAATCTATTTGTATTTTAGGTCTTGGGTCTCTGTACATTGCTGCTAATGCAAATGTAACCGCCCCTATCGCTCCGACGAATATAAACGTTATCAGTACGAACACTGGCTGAACATTGTTCAGTGCAAACATTCCGGCAATTGTTACGAGAGTTACTGACATGTAGAGAGCTGAGTAGAATGTATCTTTTGTAAATAAAGCTGCAAATGCTGTCAAAACCGCAAAGCAACACATTGCTATTAAAGCTAAGGATACTGTGTCCATAGGCAAGGGCTGCTATTTAGATTAAATAAACATTACTATTTTTATCTTTTCAAAAAGCTGTAAAAATGAGAAAGGAGAGAGCTGGTGAATTTGTTTTACCTTTTTTCATTTATTTCAGAGAATAATCATTATATTATAAAAAATTTCAATATTAATAATATTTTGATAACAAAAAAGACTAATTTTTACAATATAAAAAATAAATTAAATTAGATGTCCAGATATTTCATAAACTCCCAGGGTGTAACGTACAGGCAGTACTGGTTCCACTCGTTTGTCTTTATCTCCACGAAGGCATCGTATATGTGGCTTCCGAGTACTTTCTGAATTACTTCATCGCTCTGCAGGCACTCTATTGCGTCTCTCAGCGTTGTCGGCAGCTCTCCGACTCCGAACTCCTTCTTCTCCTTTGGAGATAGCTCGTAAACATCCTTCATCAGCGGGTCTCCCGGATCAATCTTATTCTTAATTCCGTCGAGACCTGCAGCGAGCATTGCTGAGAACGCCAAGTACGGGTTGCAGCTCGGGTCAGCACCTCTGTACTCGCATCTGATAGCCTCTGGCTTTCTGAGGTACATTGGAACTCTCACGAGAGCTGACCTGTTTCTCGGGCTCCAGCAGATGTATATTGGAGCTTCGAAGCCCGGAACGAGTCTCTTGT
>JALTBO010000025.1:8738-10881 GCA_027075275.1 Desulfurobacteriaceae bacterium | reverse complement strand
GTTGATACAGACTCGGTAAAGCCTAAAACCCTGTAGTTGCTCGTATGAACCTTCATAAGGAGGGCTGTATTCTCGTTTACGGCGTTTTCGTAGTCCCACAGATGGGTTTTGTTGGTTGTTCCAACCTCCTTCAGGAGAGCTCCGCTCTGCTCCATAACATCAGGAATTCTAAAAGAGCCTCCAATCTCTATGAGTTCTCCCCTTGAAACAATTACCTCTTTTCCCCTTGCAAGTGCAGAGAGAACTAAAAGAACTGCACCGGCGTTGTTATTTACAACGCAGACATCTTCTGCTCCTGTAAGCTCTTTAAGAACCCATTCAAGGTTCCTGTAGCGAAGTCCTCTTTTCCCCTTCTCAAGGTCGTATTCAAGGTTTGAATAGCCTGTGATTACCTCTTTCAAGTGTTCCGCAACTGAAGGAGATATGGGAGCTCTCCCTAAATTCGTGTGCAGGACAACTCCGGTTGCGTTTATAACCCTGTGAAGTTTAGGCCTGAGAAGGGAGAGGAGCTCCTCTTTAACCTCCTCCTTCAACTCCTCGTAGGAGAAGTTTTCCACCTCTCCCCTTGCAATTTTCTCCCTTAACCTGGTTAAAACAGAATCAACTGCCTTTTTCAGGAAGAAGGAAGGCTTTCCGTCAAGGATTTCAAGGAGTTCCCTATCCTGAAGGAACCTATCAACTTTAGGGATTTTACGGTAGAGCTCCCTCAAATTATCCCCCTGAGGAACGAGCTGAGGGCAAAGATTGAAGCCTGAGAGATGAGCTCAGGGAACAGGCCAAAAATGATTAAGAAGAGAACTGTAACGGCAACCGCCCCAAACTCAAAAGGTTCAACGGGAGGAAGAACGGCCTCACCCTCCTTCATGAAGGCGTAAACAACAGGCCTTAAGTAGAAGTAGAGGGAAACGACGCTGGCAACCAGTATAGCAACTGCAATTCCCACTTTGCCGGCCTTAACAAGGGCAATAAGAACGTAGAATTTAGCCCAGAAACCAAAGAGGGGCGGAATTCCGGCCAGAGACATGAAGATAACAACCAATGAGAGGGCAAGGAAAGGAGACTTTCCGTAGAGGTTCCTCCAGTCTGAGAGGTTTTCTCCTTTAAAGCCTTTATCTGTTAGCAAAGAGATAAAACCGAAAGCTGCAACAGTCATAAAGGCGTAGGCAAAAAGGTAGAAAAGAACCGAAAAAACTGCAACAGCAGGAACGGAAACAAGAGCTGTAAGGACAACCCCCGTATGGGAGATTGCAGAGTAGGCAAGCATTCTCTTAACGTTTTCCTGGCGGAGCGCCATGAGAGCTCCGGCAAAGGCAGAAACAACGCCTATAATTGCAAAGACCTCTCCCCACTTTTGAGTGAGAGGAAGGAAAACAGGGTAAAAGAGCTTTAAAAGGGCAACAAAAGCGGCAATTTTGACAACAGCTCCCATAAAGAGGGTTACAGGAGTGGGAGCTCCGTGGTAAACGTCGGGCGTCCAGCCGTGGAAGGGGACGGCTCCCAGTTTAAAGAGAAAACCCGATATAACAAGGGCAAGAGCAAGAAGAACGGGAAAGGAAAAGTTAGAAATAGCTTTCGCAACTTCCTGATAGAGAGTAGAACCTGAAAGGCCGTAGAGGAGAGCAAAGCCGTAAACGATAACGGCAGCTCCCACAGAACCCATTATGAAGTATTTAAGTGCAGCTTCTTTACCTCTGTAATCTCTCCTGAAAAGTGCAGAGAGAATGTAAACGGAAATGGACATAACCTCCAGAGAGACAAATAGAGTTGCAAGCTCGTTGGATGAAACCATCAGCATTGCACCGAAAACAGCAAATAGGAGAGTATAGTAGAACTCCCCTATGTAATCTGTATCAAACTTCTTCAGGAAGCCGTAGCTAACGAAAACGGCAATGAGAGACGAAAATAGAATGAGAACCTGAGAAAAACCTGTTAAAAGATCCTTCTTTACAAAGCCATTAAAGGCAGCTTCAGGAATAAACGGGGAAAAAAAGACAATTAAAAAAAGAGAAATAGATAAAACGGAAATGGAGAAAGTGGCAAAAAAGCTGTTCTTTACCCTTTTTGGAAGAAGCAGATCAATTAGTATTCCTAAAACAGCTGCAGAAAGTATAAAGAACTCTGGAAAGAGCAGTTTTACGTTAAG
>JALTBO010000025.1:2867-8638 GCA_027075275.1 Desulfurobacteriaceae bacterium | reverse complement strand
GGAAAAACGGGAACTTTAACGGCAAAGGCGATAAAGAAAGCCCAGAAAAGCCACTTCTGGAGCTCTAAGGGAAGTTTAAACTGGGAGAGCTGAAGAAGGTCAAATGTGAAGTTCCCTGTAACAGAACCGTAAACTATAACGAGAACAACCATTCCAACAAGAAGGAAGATACTTCCCGCAAAGGTATAGATAAAGAACTTTAAAGCAGAGTAGATTCTCCTCTCTCCTCCCCAAACGCCGATTATGAGGCTCATAGGTATAAGCATCGCCTCCCAAAAGATGTAAAAGAGTAGAAGGTCTAAGGAGACGAAAACCCCTATCATCGCTGTCTCAAGAAGGAGTAAGAGGCCGTAAAAGAGCTTTTTCCTCCGGTCTATATACCTCCAGGCAGAAGGGACGGCAATGAACGAGATGAGGGTTGTCATTATGAGCATTATGAGGCTGAGACCGTCAACTCCGACTTTATACCTTATTGAGAAAGTAGGTAGCCACGAGCCGTAGTCTATGAACTGGAAGCCCCCTTTCGTGAGGTTGTAGTTTAAAAGAACGTAGAGGGAAAGGAGGAAGGTTAAACCGGTTGTAAAAAGGGCTATCCACTTAACCCTCTCCTCGCTCCTGCAAAAGGCTACAAGGAGAGCTCCCAAAAGCGGCAGCAGCAGGATAACGCTAACCATTTACACACCCCTAAACAAACAGTAGAAGTAAGATAACCGTAATAACACCTATACCAAAGTAGGCAACGTAGTTGTTTACAACCCCGGTCTGTGTAAGCCTTAAAACCTCTCCGCACCAGGAGGTAAAGTAGGCAACGCCGTTGACGATTCCGTCTATTACGTACTTATCAAAGAAGGCGTAGATCCTGCCAAGACCAAAAGCAACACCACGAACAAAAACAAAGTTGTAGATTTCATCAAAGTAGTACTTGTTGTAAAGGAGGAGGTAAACCGGCCTGAGAACCGGGTTCTCTGTGAAAACTTCCGGAGATATTTTCCGCCAGTAGTAGATAACGGCAGCGATGAAAAGACCTAAAAGTGCAAGTGAAACGGTTATCGTAACAAGGAGGAGCTCCGTTGAGTGGGGGAGCTCTCTCACGTGGTTTGGAACCGAACTTTTTAAGAACTCCTCAAACCAGCCGCCAAGGAAACCGGCAAAAATTGAGGGAATAGCAAGGAAGATAAGAGGAGCAGTCATAACGGCCGGAGATTCGTGGAGGTGTTTCATCTCACGGGCGTCAAACCTCTCCTCGCCGAAGAAGACCATAAAGACCAGCCTACCCATGTAGAGGGCTGTGAGGAGAGCTCCACCAACCAGAAAAAACCAGAAAACAATATGGCCGTTGGCAAATGAGGAAGAGATTATTTTATCTTTACTGAAAAACCCTGCAAAGGGAGGAATCCCCACAAGGGCAAGGGTCCCTATGATAAAACAGGTTGCAGTTATCTTCATGTATTTGTAGAGTCCCCCCATCCTCCTTATGTCCTGCTCTCCGCTCATTGCGTGGATAACGTTTCCTGAACCCAGGAAGAGAAGCGCCTTAAAGAAGGCGTGGGTAAAAAGGTGGAACATAGCGTAGATGTAAGCCCCAACTCCAAGTGCTGCAAACATGTATCCCAGCTGAGAAAGTGTTGAGTAGGCAAGAACCCTCTTAATGTCAAACTGAGTTAGACCAACAGTTGCCGCTCCGAAGGCCGTTATAACACCTATTACTCCAACAAGCGGAAGGATGTAGCCACCGTCAAATATGGGAGAGCAGCGGGCAACCATAAAAACACCGGCAGCAACCATTGTAGCTGCGTGGATTAGAGCTGAAATGGGAGTCGGACCCTCCATCGCATCTGGAAGCCAGGTGTGGAGGGGAAACTGTGCAGACTTTCCAACAGCACCACCTAAAAGGAGAAAGCTTATAAGGGAAAGTGTTGCAGCACTGACAGTTCCCGTTTTTGAGAAGACCGTATGGAAGTTAAGGCTTCCAAAGGTCCAGAAGACGGCAACAACACCCAATATGAAGAGGAAATCACCAACCCTGTTCATTATGAAGGCTTTGATGGCGGCATCTGCAGCCCTCTTCCTCTTAAACCAGAAACCGATCAGGAGATATGAAGAAAGCCCCACTGCTTCCCAGCCGAAGAAGAGCTGAAGAAAGTTTGGAGATAGAACTAAGACAAGCATTGAGAAGGTGAAAAGACCTAAGTAGGCAAAAAACCTGTCGTATCCCGGATCTTCGTGCATGTAGCCTATTGAATACATGTGAACGAAAAAGGAAACGAAAGTTACAACAACTAACATTATGGCTGTTAATGAGTCTATGTAGGCTCCAAACGAAGCAGAGAGACCACCAGATATTACCCAGTTGAACCACTTTTCATAGAGGACTGCTCCTTTCATCACCTTAAAGAGGACGTAGAAGGAGAGAAGAAGTGAAGTTCCAACGGTAATAAGACCGAAGTAGTGGGAACGGCGTTTAAACGACCTCCAGCCGAAAAGGACGCCAAAACCGGCAAGGAGAAAAGAGATTAAAGGTAGAACGGCTATTAAAAATCCCACTCCCATACTACCACCTCAAAAGGGAAAAGTCTTCAGTATTAACGCTCTTTCTGTACCTATAGAGGGCAACAACAATGGCAAGACCGACGGCAGCCTCAGCTGCAGCAACGGCCAGGACGAAAAAGACGAAAACCTCACCAAACAGGTTCCCGTGAAGTTTAGAGAAACCGACAAGGAGAACGTTTGCGCTGTTTAAAAGGAGCTCTAAAGAGAAAAAGAGTGAGATAACGTTTCTCCTTACTATCACGCCGAAAAGCCCAACAGCGAACAGCAAGCCGCTTAAAACGAAGAAGTCAAAGGGCGTCATTCCTCCCTCCTTCCAACTGCAACGGCTCCAACAGTTGCCACAAGAAGTAGAACAGATATAACTTCAAAGGGTAGAAGAAACCTGTAAAAGAGAGGAAGGGCTATTTCCTTAGCTCCCGAAATTCCTGCTGTAAGCGAACCGCCGTAGAACCTATACCCTGCGTAGAGAACAGAGACAAAAAGAACAAGTGAAACGGCTCCTCCTACGGCTAAAGAGAGAGCTCTTAAAGGCTCTTTACCAAAACTTTTTAAATCCATAGTCATAAGGGCAAAAAGGTAGAGGACGACAATCGCTCCACCGTAGACTATAACCTGAACGATTCCAATAAACTCAGCTCCGGCAGTAAAGTAAACAGCACCGAGAGCTATAAAGGAGGATAAAAGAGCAAGACCTCCCTTTATAACGTTTTTATGGGTAACCGAGATAACCGCAAAAGCCACCGAGAGAAACGCAAACAGGTAGAAGAAAACTTCCCTCATCTCCTTTTCCTCTCCCACTCCTGGTAGTAACGCCCCAGCTCCATTAAATCTTCCTTATGAAGTATAAGTTTATCAACGGTATACTGGGAAAACTCGTAGATATCAGTCATAACTATTGCATCTCTCGGACAGGCCTCAACACAGAGACCACAGAAAAGACACCTTGTAAGGTCTACGGTAAAGTCAACAAGCTCTTTCCTTCCGTCTTTTCCTTCCGTCATCTCCATATCTATAACGTTGCTGGGGCACATTTCAGCACACAGATAGCAGGCCTCACACCTGTAGGAACCGTCGGGGTTGAGCTTCAGTGCGTGAATACCTCTGAAACGTTCCCTGGGAGGAACCTTCTCAAAAGGGTAGTGGACGGTAACGGTAGGTTTAAACATCGTTTTAAGGGTTATTGACATACCCTTTAACAAGTCAACGAGAGTAGCCTTTTTGATAACACTCATCACCTACCCCACAAGTAGAGCTTCTGCCGCCGCAACGAATAAGTTGAGAATAGATATGGGCAGCAGAATCTTCCACATAATTGAGAGCATCTGATCAAACCTGTAACGGGGAAACGTAGCCCTGAGCCAGAATGTCAAGAAGATGAAAAAGGCAGCCTTACCAAGGTGATAGAGAACTCCTAAAACAGGATACTTATCGGCAAAAGGGCCGCTCCATCCCCCTAAAAAGAGGAGGGAAACCACTAAAGAGAGAACTATAATGTTTATGTATTCACCAAAGAAGAAGGCAGCAAACCTCATTCCAGAGTATTCTGTGTGGAAACCTCCAACAAGCTCACTCTCACCCTCCGGCAGGTCAAAAGGAGGCCTTCCCACCTCTGCAGCCATAACAAATAGAAAAAGGAGAAATGCGATGGGCTGGTAGAGAATTCCCCAGCCGTGCTGAGACTGCCACCTGACGATTTCGTTGAAGTCAAAGCTCCCGTAGAGGATAACTGCAGCCATCAGAGCAAAACCCATGGGAAGCTCGTATCCAAGAACCTGAGCAGCAGCCCTCATTCCCGCCAGGAAGGAGTATTTATCGTTTGACGAGTAGCCAGCAAGTATCAGAGCGTAGATGGAAATAGCACTCATTGCCATAACAAAGAGAAGGGCAGATTTCATTGGAACTGCCTGAATAAACCCTATGGGAACAACAGAAGCAGCGAGGAGGGCAGCAAAGACGCTGAAAGATGGAGCAAACATAAAGAGGAGTTTATCTGCACCTCTGGGGATAATATCTTCCTTGAAGATGAGTTTTACTGCATCTGCTAAGGGCTGGAGAATTCCATGAAATCCTACGACCATAGGTCCCGGGCGCTGCTGCATGTGGCCTAATACTTTACGCTCAAGGTAGGTTATAGGTGGAACTGCCACTAACATAAGTCCAACTATGAAAGCCATACTGAGAAGGTTGTTTATCACTTCTTAGGCCCTCCCCAGATAAAGCAAGTTGTATCAACAAACTTTTTGTTCATCTCTTTCAGTCTTTCTGAAATTACTTTTGCCATCTCCTCAAGGAGCTTTATGGCAAGTTTTGGATCCTCCTCTTTCAGCTTTTCGTAACCTTCACGGGTAAGAATGAGGGCATGGGTCTCCTTCTGAGCAACACCTTTTGAGGAGTGGAATCTGTTGCTGAAGAAGGAGAGCTCCCCAAGTGGCGTCCCTTCCTCGCTAACAGCAACTTTAACCGGGTTACCAAAAGGGTCCGGCCGGTAGAGGCCAACTCTCCCTTTAACGATAAAGAATATTTTGTCTCCCGGATCTCCTTCCTCAAAGAGGACTTCACCCTTTGGGTAAACTCTGTAATCAAGGTATTGGGCTATCTCCTGAAGCTCTTTCTCAGAGAAACTCTCAAAGAGTGGAAACTGCTTTGCAAGCTCAACCTTTACCATCTAAGCCTCCGCTATTTGACACCTTATTCCTGTAAGGTTGGGAAACTGCTCTCTAAGGAGCTCCGCTATATCTCTCGTGAACCTCTCAACCCTCAAAACGGCATGACCTTTGGGAACTGAAGATTCTTTTTTGAAAGAGATAAGGAGTTCCCCACCTTTTGTTTTCAGTTTAACCATTTCAGAGTCTGGAGCATCTTCAGGGTTTAGAAGCAGAACTCTCTCGCCGGCAACTCCTGCAACGTTTTTAGAGTAGTAACTCACAGAGTTCCAGCCGGTTCTGTTTAAAAGAACGGTTAAGAGGAGCTCCCCCTTACCTCTCTCAAGGAGCCTCTGTCCAGGCTCGTTAACCCTTTCAACTTCAGGAGTTTTACCTTCAGCAGGTACTTTTCTGACGGGAAGCTGTGATAGAACATCAAAGAGTGAAAACTCCTTTTCCAGAACTGTTTTAACTTCAAGAGTTCCGTCTACGCCGTCAACGGTTCCCTCCTTCTCAAGCCACACTTCTGTGGGAATAACGAGGTCTGCCCGGGAAACGTCTGGAGTGTAGAAAGGAGTA
>JALTBO010000025.1:0-2767 GCA_027075275.1 Desulfurobacteriaceae bacterium | reverse complement strand
TCTCTTTAAGAACTTTTACAGCTTCGTCAAGGGAAACTTTTCGGAGCTCCCCATCAACCCTTAAAAGGGGCTCCTTCAACCTTCTATCTGAATAGATAACGTCCCATCCCCACTTGCCTCTTACGCAGAGGTAACCCCTGTTGTGACCGTCGTTTATCCCGATTCTTCCAACAGCCCTCTTAACCTTTCCGTGGTAGGAATCAATCTCCACCTTACAGCCCGAACCACAGAAGAGGCAGGTAGTCCAGGTCTTATCCATCCTCCAGGGGCGGTCTTTATACTTGAAAGCCCTGTCCAACAGTGAACCTACCGGACAGACGTCAACACAGCTCCCGCAGTGTTCACAGCCGCTCTCAACAAAGTCACCGTTAAAAGGAGAGATATAGGCTTTATAACCCCTGTTCAGAATTCCAAGGACTCTGTTACCCATATTCTCGCCGCACATTCTTATACAGCGGCGGCAGAGGATACACCTGTCGTTATCTATCTCAATAAGAGGTCCCTGGATAACAATGTCCTTCTCGCGCCTCGGCTCCTTATACCTTGATTTCTTGGGACCGTGGCGGAAACCGGTCATCTGGAGCTCACACTCACCGGACTTATCACAGATGGGGCACTCTAAAGTGTGGTTGTTGAGTATCAGCTCTATAACCCCAGCCCTTGCACGCCTTACCCTTTCAGTGTTTGTCTTAACAACCATGTCGGGCATTGCCTTTAGGGTGCAGGCGGTAACCAGGCGGGGAGCTCCCTCAACCTCAACAAGGCACACCCTGCAGGCACCCTCCGGACGGAGCTCCCTGTGGTAGCAGAAAACGGGAATCGTAATCCCATTCCTCTCTGCAACCTCCAAAACGGTCTCTCCGGGGTATGCCTCACACTCCTTTCCATCTATAACAATCTTGAAACTCTCCATCTACCCTCTCCTGTAAGGGCATCTGCCAAGCTTAATATGGGTAAGGAACTCCTCTCTGAACTTCCTGACGGAAGAGGCAACCGGGTTGTGGGCTGCCATTCCTAAACCGCAGAAAGAGTTTTCCATAGTCTCAGAAACAGAGAGGATAACGTCTAAATCCTCCTCTCTCCCTTCCCCTTCTTCAATCCTCCTCATAATTCTTACAAGCCAGTCTGTTCCCTCCCTGCAGGGAGTGCACTTACCGCAGGACTCGTGTCTGAAGAACTCTATGAGCCTTAAAGCGGCCTTTACTATGCAGTCCGTCTCGTCAAGAACCATAATCGCACCGGAACCCAGCATCGTTCCGGCTTTAGCAAGAGACGGGAAATCCATTGGAACGTCTATCTCATCGGCAGTTAGAACTGAACTTGAAGCTCCTCCCGGGAAAACGGCCTTCAGTTTCCTGTCCTGAACAATTCCCCCTGCGTGCTCGTAGATTATTTCAGATAGAAGCGTTCCCATAGGAAGCTCGTAAACTCCGGGCTTTTTAACCTTACCGCTAACAGGGTAAAGTTTGGGCCCGGGGCAGTCTGGAGAGCCGATTCCCGAATACCACTTCCCGCCCCTCTCAATAATGAGGGGAATGTTTGCAAGGGTCTCAACGTTGTTTACAACGGTCGGCTTCCAGAGGTATCCTGCGTTAACGGGGAAAGGGGGCTTAATCCGTGGCTCTCCCCTTTTTCCTTCCAGAGACTCTATAAGGGCCGTCTCCTCACCGCAGATGTAGGCACCTGCACCGCTGTGGATGTAGAGATCAAAGGAGAAATCTGTTCCAAGGATGTTCTCTCCAAGGAAGCCCTTTTCGTAGGCCTCTCCAATTGCCTTCTCTAAAATCTTCCTCCCTATGGGATATTCACCCCTTAAGTAGATGTAACCGTAGCGGCAGCCTGTTGCGTAAGCACCTATCAGCATCCCCTCTATGAGGGCGTGGGGATCTTTCTCAATGATTACCCTGTCTTTAAAGGTGCAGGGCTCGCCTTCATCTGCGTTGCAGACGAAAAACTTGGGCTCTTTTAGATCAGCGGCGGCAAACTCCCACTTTAAGCCTGTAGGGAAGCCTGCCCCTCCACGCCCCCTGAGACCGCTGAGCTTTACTTCCTCAATAACGTCCTCAGGGGACATCTCCTTCAAGGCCTTCCTGAGGGACTGGTAACCTCCGTTTTTCAGGTAGACCTCTATTGTGTGGGAGTTCTCTTTATCAATGTTTCTAAGGAGTAACTTCTCCATTCTAACCCTTCCAGCCGTATTTCTTGAGGATTTCGGGGAGCTCCTCCACCTCAACGTTTGTGTACCTGTCTTCGTTTACTGTTACGGCGGGAGCTCCGTCACACAGTCCCATACACTCGTACTCCTCAACGGTAAAGAGTCCGTCGGGAGTTGTCTCTCCAGGCTTTACATTTAGTAGCCTGCAGAGTTCAGAGAGAACCTCCTCTCCACCCCTCAACATGCAGGAGAGGTTTGTGCAGACCCTTATGATGAACTTTCCCTTCTTCTCCGTGTGGAACATTGCGTAAAACCTTGCAACCTCTTCAACCTCAACCAGCGGAACAGAGAGCTCCTCTGAAACAACCCTCATAACGTCGTGGGTTATGGCAGGAAAGTTCTTTTCGGCTATCCAGAGGGCAGGTAGCAGGTAAGACTTGAGCTCCGGGTATTTCTTAGTCTCCTTAAGTTTTCTTATTTCCTCTCTGAACTCAGCTAAGGTCATCTGTCAACCTCTCCCATGAGGGGGTCTAAGCTCCCAATTATGGAGATTACATCGGCAACGTAGTGGTCTTTGAGAAGCTCCGGCAGAATCGCAATGTTTATGAGAGA
>JALTBO010000024.1 GCA_027075275.1 Desulfurobacteriaceae bacterium | reverse complement strand
GTTTAAATCCCACTAGTTCAGATAAAACGGCAGATTTAGCTTATTCTAATAGTCAAAGAGCTATAGTGCTTAACTATAACTATATAGGATAGTAGAGAGAAGGTCAAGTGCAGCGACGGAAGTATAAGTTTTTTATAAAAATCTAAAGAAGATGGTCTAAATGATTGAAAACCAAGAGAGTACTGCATCTTAGTAAAAGTTTTGCTCCGATGCAGAGTTAGTAATTACTAACTCTAACTCTAAAGAATATCATCAATGGGATTCTTCAGGACTCCTAAAACTTCTTTGGTGGGAGCTCCCTTCATCACGTAAAAGTAAACCGAGTCCTCCTCCTCTATTATCCGGGAGAGCTCCGCCTTACACCTTGCAAGGTTTGAGACTGTAATTTCCCCTTCAAAAACTGAATTCTGAACCCAGCAGAGATACTTCCTCAGCGTTTTTCTTACCCTATCAATCCTTTTAACGTCAACATCGTAGGTTACAACAACAAACATCACCACCACGCTTTTAACGGTTTGTAAACAGATTCTTCTATTAAGTGTTTAATGAGCTTATAGCACTCAAGCCGAATTAAATATCTGTGTGAGACCTTTCTTTTTAGTTTCCTGTGCTTAACAGTTGTATCTAACTTCTCCTTAACTGCCGAAACAACTTTTTTCCTGCCCGTTTCTGTTAGATATGCATAGTTTAAAGAACTGTCAAAGTCCTTCTTACTCAGCTTTTTTCCTTTTATGAGCGAAAGTATTACAGAATCTCCAATTAATGGTTTAAAAATTTCGGAAATATCTAAAGATAGGGAGAATCTGCCGGTTGAGGGCTCATGTAAGTAGCTTATGGTCGGATCAAGCTGTGTTCTGTAAATTTCTGAAAGAGTTGCCGTGTAAATCATGGAGTTTACAAAGGAAATCAAAGCGTTCGCAGGGTTAGAGGGTGGTCTCTTTTCTCTTTTTTTCATCTTGAAGAAGTCATCTTCAATTAACGAATCAAATAGGGAGTAGTAAATCTCCTTTGCCATTCCCTCCACAGCCATAATTTCAGGAACGGAAGAAGCTCTGTGGAGTTTATGGGGGAGCTCCCTCAGTTCTTCAACCTCATCCTCACCAACTCCCCTCTTTTTCAGGTTTCTGATTGAGTGGAAAATCGCTCCTTCAACAAAAGATGCGGCCAGGAAAGTTCTTTTTTCGTTGTCTAAATAGTGCTCTACCTGTTTAACAGTTAAAAATCCTGAAACAGTAGATTTTCTTGGAATGAAACTTCCAGAATAGTAGCCGTAGTAGTTAAAAACGTGGAGGATAACTCCGTTTTGTGATAAGAAGTTTAAAACCTTACTGTTTAAATCAACTTCTGAAAAGAGGTAAATCTCCTTAAGACCCTCAACGGGAATATATCTTCTCCCATTTTCCCGTTCAAAGAAGAGGGTATTTTCCTTCCTTTTCAGCCTTCCAGAGTTAAAAATATAAATCCTCTCCATCTAATCTTCCGAAAAACAGAAGTCGTAGTAAGCACAAGCCTTACAGTAGGACTGTTTTTCTACCTCTGGAGGTTTCGGAAGAGCAACTATCTCCTCAATCTCCTTCAAAATTTCTTTAAGCTCTTCCCGAATTTCATCTGTAAGCTTTATCCTCTCAACTCTCTTTTCCTTCGGATAAGCAATTTCTCCTTCCCGCTTTATACCGAGCTTTTCCAGATAAAACAGATAGTAGTAAACCTGCCATCTGTCTGCCTCTTCCATCTTTGAGGAGTATTTTGTCTCTCTAATTGTTTTCCGTGAAACGACATCTATCCGAATCAGGTTGTTTATAAGAACCTCTTTCTTCTTACTTGCTGGATAGACAATTTCATGGAGCAACTTCCCCAGCGCTACCTTTTCAGAGGAGCTCTCAAAGGCCAGTCCCTTAGAGAAAAGCCAGAGCTTTCTCTTGCAGATGAAGTAGTAGTTAACCTTTACTCCCGTTATCCTTGCCTCTTCAAAGTCAGAAAAACTCTCTGTCTTCACTATTCTTTTCCTCGCTACCGTTTCCGAGGCCAAGTTCACTTGAGTAGGGAATATCAACTATAAATAGCCCGTGTTTTTTAAACCCGGGAAGTTTTGATAAGGAAACCTTTTTATTTCTCAAGGAGAAGAGGAGAATGCTGGCAGAGAAACTCTTCAGAGAGTAGAGAGCTCTCAGCCTTTCCTGTCTATCTCTGCTGTAGTCCTGAACGGTGTTTATGTAAGTTTCTATCTCTTTTTGAAATCTTTTGTAGATTTCCCAGGGGATAACTGAAATGTTTGTTATTTTCCTGAAAATCTTCTGAGCTTCCCGGTTACTTTTCAACCTAAAGCCGTTTTTTAGTAGGTCAACGTTTTGGCTGAACTTCTCATAAAAGGAAGTTCCTCTGATTTTAGAAGTGGAGTAGAGCTCTCTCATAACTTCAAACTTCTCAATTTCTCTAAACTCCCTGCCGGAGAAATTCTCAAGGGCACTGATAGCCGCCTCAACAAGGTCTCTGTGGTAAACCGCATTATCTCCCGTTCCAACGCCAGAAGCTTCTCTATAAATGTAAACGTTTGGTTCCTGCCCTTTATAAGTCCTTTTCCTGTAAATCCTTCCCATTCTTTGGACTAATGAATCAAAAGAGGAAGATTCTGTTATGAGAACGTCGTAGTCTATGTCTAAAGAGGCTTCTGCAAGCTGGGTTGTTATCCAGACTACAGGCTCTTCTCTCTCCTGGTCTTCGTAAATTTCAGATTCCAGCCTGAGCCGGTCTTTCTGGATAAACCGGGAGTGGAGGAGTTTTACGGGAGCTCCCACTCTTCCCTTAAGTAGTTTGTAAACCTCTTTTGCCCTTCCAACCGTATTGGCAATAATTAGAATCCGTTTTTCCCTATCAATTAACTGGTTAACGAGGTTAAGGGATTCCAACAAGGAGCCTTCAACAAGTTCAGGAACGTGTTTCCGTGGGTAGTCTTCGTAGAGTTCCCTGTTTTCTAAAACTTCAAAACCAGAATCTTCAAGCTCTTCCTGAATGAAAGGGAAGAGGGTTGCGCTCATGATGCAGACTTTACCGCCGAGCTCTGTTACCTCCCTTACGCCCTGAACTATAAAGGCAAGGGTATCGGGTGAATAACCTTGAGGTTCATCTATGACTGTAGCTGAATAACTTAAGGTTGAATAGAGCTTCTCAAAACCTGGATACTTGAAGACTGAGGTAAAGAGCTGGTCTGCCGTTGAGACGGTTATAGGCATTGAAAGCTGGAGAGACAAATTGTATTGGAGAAAGTTGGCCTCAAGACCTTCGTCTTCAGAGTTTAGAAGGTATTCAGCAGCCGCTTCGCCGTGGAGGAGTGCAACTTTTCCGGGAAAGTAATTGCTCAAACGTTTAAACATTGCGTTAACAGATGTTCTTATGGGTAAAGTGTAAAAGGTTTTGCTGTTCCTTGCCCAGTTAAGTGCGAACTCCGTTTTTCCGCTTCCTGTTGGGGCTGAAACTATCAGGTTTTTTCCTGAACTTTCTCTTCCCTTCAGCTGAAAAGGTTTGAACTCAGCAGGCTTTCCAAGTTTTTTAGAAAGAACCTCTATAACTGTTTTGTCTTTTTCTTTTAGCGGTTCTGTTTCAACGGGAACTCCTGCTGAAGCTGAGTGGTCAAGCCTGTGGAGAAGACCTTTAGTTAGGATAACAGTTTTTATGGGAGCTATGTTCTTCCAGTATTTTCTGAACTGGCTGTAGGGAGCTCCCGAGCTGTAGATGTTGTAGAGCTCCTCAACCGATTTGTAAACGTCTTCTAAAGCCCCTTCTTCTATTTTCCCTAATTCTTCTCCCTGTTCCCTTAGAAACTTTTCTACTTGAGGGATTTTTGTTTTCAGATCTTTGTAGCTCTCTAAGAAATCGCTGAAAGAGAACTTAAACTCCCTCTCGTGGTGGAACGAAACCGCAAAAAGGAGCACGTCCCAGAGTTTGAAAGAAAAGACATTCTCTCCTAAAAGGAAGATGGACGAGAGGTAGTTGTGGGGAATTTCCTTTCCTTCAGGATTTCTTACCTTCTGGCCTAAGGCTCTCTTTATTTTGTACTGAAAGTGGGCAGAGGCCTTTCCAAGGTCGTGGTATAGGGCTGACTTTTTAAGGAGCTCCCAAAACTCTTTAGGTTCAGAGTTTAAAACCTCTTCAATCTCGTTTCCGTAAAACTTTTTTAAGATTTCAAGGTTCTTTAGGAGAGCTCCCGTATGTTCCTCTAATGTCTGGGAGAGCTCCCTTTCTCCCTTTTTAATTACCTTGGCCAGAAGCTTCACTGCAGGTCTCCAGATTCACCATCTCAACAGCCCTACCGTCTTCAGGATCTACATAGATAAAGTCAAAATTTTCCCTTAACCTCTTTGATGTTGGGTTTGCAATGAGGAAGTCCCTCTTTTTCTTAAAGTAGCGCCAGCCGGTGAGCTCTTTCAGTTCCTCATCGTAGCAGAGTCCGAGTCTGTAGAACGTTCCGGAAAGACCTAAATTTTCTGCAGTTTCCCTTGATAAAAGAGTTAAATCTTTAATACGGAAGAATCCCGGAGCTTTAAAAGGTTCAAGCTCAACAAACTCCGGTTCCTGAATTAGAAGAGCTGTATCCTCTTTCCTTCCTATTGAAATGAAGTCCTTTATGAGCAGATTCTCTAAGAACTTAGAGAGGAGTTCCTGGTCTCCGGCTATGTAAATAGTAAGGTAAACCTCATAGAGTTCCTGAACGTAAACGGGAGAACTTATGAGGGTTTTACTGAAACCGGGGAGCTCCGGCTGTCCTTCCCGCTTCCTGTCAAACTTCTTAAACTTCTGGAGCTGATAGCCTACAGTCTCAAAACGGCCGTGAATACTAACGCTTAAAGGGTGCTCTTTCTCTGCACCGGCAGTGTAATGAACCCACCCTTTTATAGTTGAAAAGGGAGGGAGGAAAAAGGTTTCAACAACACCGAAAGAGAGAGGTTTCCTGTAGCAGGCTACAGGCTGGTAGAGTTTAAGTTTGAGAACTTTCATCTCTTAATCTATCCCTTCTATAACCTGTTCTTTAAGTTTGCTAAAGAAACCTGAGATATTTCCAACGAAGTTTTCTTCGTTTAAACGGAGCTCTTCTTTGAAATTGTTCTCCCAGAAGCCCTCAACGTATCCGCAGTGTGTATATTTACCAACCGGTTCACCTCTAAACGAAAGGTCAAAAACGCTGTTGAGGACATCGGTATTTATAGAATACCTGTCTGTGTTCCTGTTGTAGTTTACGTTAATCCTTCCCATGAAAAACGGGTTCTTTACAGGGTAAACGCCACCAACTGCAAAGAGAGGAGATAGGTTTTCGGTTCTCCCCTTTACTTCTCTGACCAAAAAGGGAATTGCATCTAAAACCATCTCTATTCTTCTGAGCTTTTCCCCTTTTGGGAGCTCCGCTACTTTTTCCCCGTTCCTGTCAAACTCACAGCCTAACCTGTCAAGATCAACGGTTACGGTGTAAGTGTAGAGGGAAGAGTGGTGCTCAAACTGGAACGGATTGGGATTTGCACCTGTCCTGTCTGCAAAGTTCTTGTTTGTTCCGAACTCTGTGTCTAAGAGCATCGGTTCGAGGGAGATGGCCGGAGAAAGCCTTACAACTGCAGAGCGGGTTGCTGCGTTTTCTCCCTGCTGTGTCTTCATGTAGCCGAAAAGGTCTGCCTCAACACAGTTCAGTGCGTTGACCGACGGGTGGAACTGGACAACTTCCTGCTCTGCGTGGAGTATCTCCGGTGGTGGGAGCTCCTCTGAAAATCCTGCTCTTTTTAGCTCTTCTTTTACGGCTTGAGCCAGTTCTGGTTTGGAGCTCCAGTATTCCGGAGTATCTATTCCGAACTGCTCCTTCAGGAACTTCCAGAGCTCGTACCTTAAGGCCTGCCGTGAAATGAACGAGTAGAGCTCCCCCTTCTTTGATATCTTCTTAAGCTCTGACACGTTTCCCACAGTTTCTCCGTAGTTTCCGCTCATAGCGTCAAAGACAACGGTTATCGTGATAGCTTTTGGTTTCATTCCTCCTCCCTTTCAGATTGGTTTTTCTTCTCCCCGAGAAAACCTGTTACGAAGCTGTAGCCTAAAACCTGGAAAACTTCCGGATTCTGAGCTCCCTTAACGAGGAAAGACGGAGCCTCTTTTGAAAAGCCTGCATAAATCCTGAGCAGAATATCCATAAACCGTGGGAAGTTGGAAGTTCTCAGGGCATTTAGAAGCTTAAAGGCAACAGAGTCAACCTTGTTTTCCTGACCAGCTTTCTTAAAGAGCTCCCTGAGCTCGAGCCCCCTGTTCCAGGCATACCAGAGCTCCCTCTCTTCAAGGTCTTTCATACTTCCTCCGCCAAAGAGTTCAAGGTATTTAAAGTAAACGGTAATCAGGTTAAAAACGTGAAACGGGTTGAAGTAAACCTCAACGTCTCCCCTCTGCTGGGAGCTCCTCAAGTAGTATCTGAGGAGTTTGAATATGAATGAAAACGAAACGGAATCTGTAAGGAGCTGGTTAACTGCTTCCTCAAGGAGATTGTAGGTCTTAGTTTCTCTGCTTCCCTTTACCCTGAAAGAGGCTTTCTTTAAGCTCTTCAGCTTCTCTATCAGTTTTCCATCTGTTAAGAACTTTGCCTTTTCGTAGGAGACGTTAAAATTCCTGACCCTCGGTTTCTGAGCTTCAAGTTCAATAACAGATATTCCGCTAAGCGTTAGCGGAGATGTCTCTTCGTGGGCAAGAACTACTTTCTCTGTAAAGAACTCAACTAAGAAGTTGTCCTTTTCCCTGCTGAGAATGTTCTCAAGTCTTCTGTTGTCTTCAAAGAGCTCTTTTACAGAAGAGCTGTTGTTTATGAAGATAAACCTGTTGTCGTAGTAATTGCCTATGGGAATAAGCCCCAGCGGAGCAGAGAAGAGAATGAGGTTGCATATTTCACATATCGGAAGCTGTCTGTTTTTTGTGTAGAGATAAATAAAGTTTATGTTATCCTTGTTAAATCCTGCAAAAGAGGAGAGGGTAGTTGAGTAGTTTATGCTTTCTCTTGCAGCTCTTTCAGAACAAACAGTGCAGGGAACTTCTACCTTTTTCTTTCCTCTTCCAAGTGTAAACGGCTGTGGCGGATTTAAAACGGGCTCTTCAACTTTTTCTCTGATTAGCTCCTCAGAAAGACTCCTTGTAAAATTGCTGTGGTAAAAACCCTTTGTCAGCCAGGACTTTGCGAAATTGTATATCTCTTTTTCGGGAATTTCCTTTAAATACTCTTCTAACTCCTCAAACTTTGAGAAGAGCTCCCCTAATTTCTCCTCAAACTCTTTTTTCGTGATTTTGGGAATCTCAACCTCAAACTCTAACTTCTTTACAAAGTTCTGGAGTTTTTCCCTTAACCTTTTGGCACTTTCAAGGTCAGGCGGAGTGGAACCTGGAGAGATGTTCTTAAAGTAAGGTTTTATGTAGAACCTGTAGTGCCTTTCTGCAGCCTCTTTTAAGAACTTGTCCGTATATCCCCTTACAGCTTCCCTTTCAAACTCAACGTAGTTATCGCCTACCCTGACTCCTTTAATCTCTCTTTTAGACTCATCAAGGAGTTTTCCCCCTGTAATCTCTCTCCCACCTAAAACTTTAAGGAATCCAACGATTCCGGCGTTGTAAAGCCAATCTGCTATGTAAACCCTCTCCACTATCCTACAACCTCCACCATGCCAAAGCCTTCGCCGGTTCGGGCGCCTAAACCGGTCATTACTAAAAGGTTCAGGTCTTCAGGGTCTCCAGTTAGCTTGAAGAATCCCTCGTTTACGGTTAGGGTCATTATTGGTAGACCTGTTCTCTCTCTAAAGCCCTTGAACGTGTGTTTTACCTTCTTAGATTTCGCTTTAACCGGTTTTATGGTTATTGGTCGTTTGGGAGCTCTCCCGTGTAGCGTTTCAAATATTTTCTCCGTTAGGGTTGTAAAGGCTTCTGAAAACTCTTGGGATTCAACGGTTACAGGAACTTTCCTGTTTCCTTCTTTCTTCTCAATTAGAATTGGCGAGCAGGTTTTTACTCTAATCTCGTCTTTATAAACCGGCCTGTTTCTAATCGGGAAGATTCTTTTAAACTTCCACTTGAGCCTCTTTCCGCCCACGAGCATCTCATCATTTCCGCTGAAGTAAAACTCCTCCATACTCATAAGCCCGTTAAAGAGTGAGATTAAAAACCGGTAGTCTGAGGAACTTATCCAGAGAGAGAGGGGAGCTCCCTCCTCAAACTCAAAAACGGGAACTTCCTTTAACTGAGGAAATTTTTCAGGAGTAAACTCTGAATCTATCTGAACAGGCTCTTTTATTATTCTGTAGTTTTGAGGAAGAGAAACGTTGAAAGTAAAAGGCTTTGGCGTTGTTCTGTCGTAGAATTCAGTTTTGAGCTCAGGGTCAGACCTTTTAAGGGCTTCCTTAATTAGCGATACTACCCTATGCCTGTAGATAACGGGCAGTTTTGGTGTTTCAAAGAGAACTCTGAACCTCAAAATCCCCTCCTATTATTGATAAGAGTATATCATAAAGAAAAGAGTGAAAACCTAAAGAACCTTCAGCAAAACTAACTGCACTTCTATAAATCTACTAAGCCTTTTCTACTATACTAACGAAGTTCTTAAGGAGTTTCTGACCTGCCTTCTGGCTCTTCTCCGGGTGGAACTGTGTGGCAAAAATGTTTTCCTTTTCAACAGCCGAAGTAAAGTAGATGCCGTAGTCCGTTTCTGTCAGAACAACGCTTTTATTCTTCGGCTTTACGTAGTAGGAGTGGACGAAGTAGAAGAACTCTCCCTCTTTTATATTTTTGAGGAGCTCCGACTCCTTCTTCTTATAAACCTGGTTCCATCCCATATGGGGAATCTTGAACTCTTTTGGAAGTTCAAACCTTACAACCTCTCCCTCTATAAAACCGAAGCCCTCCGTCTCTCCAAACTCGTAGCTCTTCTCAAAGAGGAGCTGAAGTCCTAAACAGATACCTAAAAATGGCTTCCCCTTTTCAACTTCTCTGATAATAATTTCCCAGAGGCCGAACTCTTTAAGGTTTCTTACCGCATCTTTAAAAGCTCCAACTCCAGGGAGGACAATTCCTTTAGCGTCTTTCAGGTCTTGAGGGTTCCTCGTTACTTTAACGTCTGCACCAACGTGCTCTATCGCCTTGCTCACGCTCCTCAGATTTCCCATTCCGTAGTCAACAACGGCTATCACTTGATACCTCCGGGCATTGAACCTAAGAGGTATTTAATGTCCTCGTCACCAAAGAGAACGCCGAATCCAAGGTATGCACCACGCCACTTGTGGTAGAGGAGCTCGTCTCCACCGCCGTAAACAAACCAGTTCTTCTTGAAGAAATATTTAGCCCCAACTCTGAGGTGGGGAGGTATATCGTCTCCATCTGAATCTTTCCTTCCGGTATCCCACAGGTCTGATGTGAAGATGAGTTTCGGGCTGTAGATGTAGTCCAGGCCGAAACCGCCTGTGCTCTCTTTTAAGCCGCCCCTTAGAACAATTTTTGAGCCGGGGTGGAGCCATTTATCGTCAAAGACCCTTGCATACTGGAGGGTGAACTCCGTTCTGTAGTTTGTCTCTATCTCCTCCTGCCAGTGGGAAGATGAGCCGTAGTTTACGTAATATTTCTTCCTCTCAACCTTACCCTGAGAGTCTCCGACAACTTCCAGCAGGTAGTAGTGGTCTCTGGATGGAACGATTTTAAAAGTAAACACCCCGCGGCCTTCGCCGGTTCTGGTGTTAACATCTCCTCTGAAGCCAATAAAGGTTTTGGTCTTTTCAACCTTTTCAGCAAGCTTTCCAAGGGTTTCTGTTGTTTTTGAAAGGTTCTGGTAGAGCTTTTCGTCGTTAAAGAGCTTTCCTATCGTTCCCTTACCCTCGTTGACTTTAGCAAGTATCTCTTTAAGCTCCTCTGTTGTTTCCTTTATATTTGCTATCGTCTCCTTTATATTCTGGGTATCATTTTCGTTTAAAAGGCTCTGGAGCTGTTTTGTTAGCTGATCAAGGTTCTGGGCTATCTGAGGAGCTTTTGCCGTAGCCTCTTTCAGGTTGACAACTATCTGCCTTATGTCCTGTCTGTTCTTAAGGGTCATTTCGGAAAGTTGAGTTGTGAGGGTGTTAACGTTATCAAGGATCTGTGGAAGGTCCTCTTTTAGCATTTCTGAAAGCGCAAGGGCGTTTTCAAGGACTTTCTTGATATTTCCTCTGTTCTCTGTTACTACAGTGTTTAAGTTGTTAACAACAGAGTTTACGCTTTTAGTAAGCTGTGCAACTCTGTCCATAATAATTGCGAGTCTGTTTTTACCGTCGGGAGTTATTAGTGCCTGGTTGAACTTTATTAGAAGCTGGTTCAGTGAAGACATTACCTCATCCATAGAGGCCGGAACCTGAGTGTTCTCTATTGTTGAGCCGGGGGGAAGGGGTGGAGCAGGTGGGTGGCCGGGCTCTATCTCAACGTATTTTTCCCCCATAAGTCCCATCGTTTCAATCTTTGCAACGGCGTTTTTGTAGAGCTTAACCGGTTTTGTGAAGACTATCTCAACTTCCGCTCTGCCGTCCTTTACTCCAACGCTTAAAACTTTACCTACTGTAACTCCAGCAACTCTTACAGGGGCATCCTTCTCAAGGCCGGCGGCGTTTCTGAAGTAAACTCTGTAAGCCTGCGAAACTTTCCCCCTCTGAAACTTCAGAGGTTCTAATGTTGTTGCTATTATCCCGAGGCCTACAAGGCCGGCTACAACAAAGGCTCCAACTTTTGCCTCTAAAGAGAGTTTACCCATCTTCCTGCTCCAGAACTTCTGTTATCGGCCCTTCCGGCTCTCCGTTGATGAACTGTTTTACAACGGGGTTCCGGCTGTTCCTTATCTCTTCCGGCGTTCCTATTTCCACCATTTTTCCTTTAAACAGTATGCCAATTCTGTCTGCTATCCTGAAGGCGCTGTTGACATCGTGGCTTACAACGACACAGGTTTTGTTGAACTCGTTTCTGAGTCTAATTATAAGCCTGTCAAAGATTGCGGTCATAACCGGATCTAAACCGCTGGTAGGTTCATCAAAGAGGATGCATTTTGGGTTCATGCAGAGAGCTCTCGCCACAGCTACCCTCTTTCTCATTCCGCCGGAGAGCTCCGACGGGTACAGGTC
>JALTBO010000023.1 GCA_027075275.1 Desulfurobacteriaceae bacterium | reverse complement strand
TCAACCTGCCGGGCTATCTCCTCTAAGTTGTTCTCTGAGTAGATAAAAAGGTTTCCCTTCTCTGCCTTTAACCTCTTTGCCCTCAGCGCTATCTGTTCCGGAGATTCCTCTGCCGTGATATAGAGGACCTTTCCCCTATCTGCAAAGAGGCTTGCAACCTGAAGGAGAAAGGTTGACTTCCCGATTCCGGGCTCTCCGGAAATCAGTGAAACTGAGCCTTTTACTACTCCACCGCCCAGAACTCTGTCAAACTCGGGTATCCCGGTTTTCTCTCTCTGCTCTTGGGAGCTCCCAACTTCTGTTATGGGAACAGGAGAAGATGTAGATGGGCTTACCCACGAAGAGCGGTGTTTAGGTTCTGCCTTTTCGACTTCCTCAACTAAACTTCCCCACTCTCCACACTCGGGGCACCTACCTGCCCACTTGGGAGTTCTGTAGCCGCACTTCTGGCAGACGTAAACAGTTTTCCTCTTTGCCAAATTTTCCTCATAGAGCTTTTATGAACTATAAAAGAAATTTTGCAAAATTGTAAACAGTAAAAGCGGAAAGCCATGCAACGATGAGTTCCACTGCTACAACTCCTATTGGAAATCTCCAGTTTCCGCTTTCCTGTTTAATTGCCGCTATTGTTGCAACGCAGGGAATGTAGAGAAGGGTAAAAACAAGATATGCCAGTGCACTTTCCGGAGTAAAAGTTGAGTGTAGAGCTTTAATAAGTCCCGATTCGCCGGTTCCATAAAGAGTTCCAAGGGTTCCTACAACGACCTCTTTTGCAAGAGCTCCAAAGATAAGAGCTACTATAGGCTTCCAGTCGTGAATTCCTATAGGTTCAAATATAGGAACCAGGAGTTCTCCCAATTTCCCTACAGCACTTCCTTTTCCGGCATACTCCGTTCCTGGGGGAAGTGATGCAAGAGCCCAGATAAATACTGAAACGGCAAAAATTACTGTTCCGGCTTTAAATATAAATTCTCTTACCTCTATCCATGTCTGATTAAAGACAACGTTCCATGCAGGAAGTTTGTAGGGGGGGAGCTCTATAAAGAACTCTTCTTCTACCTCTTTTACAAATCGGGACATTATAAATGCAAAGAGAAGCGCCATTAGAACGCCAAACAGATAAAGACTAAGAATTACTACAGACTGGTAGTTTTTGAAGAATGCTGCAACAAATATTGTATACACTGTTAACCTTGCACTGCAGGACATCCAGGGAATTATGGCCATTGTGATTAACTTCTGGACAGAGGATCTCATAGCCCTTGTTGCGTATATGGCAGGAACGTTACAGCCAAATCCTAAAATCATGGGAATTACCGCTGCACCGCTCAGCCCGAAGTATTTCATAAAGTTATCCCACAGGGCAGCCGCTCTTGCCATATATCCGGTATCTTCCAGTACAGACATGAGGAAGTAGAGAATTCCTAAGACAGGAATAAAAACCATTACTGCACCAACACCTGCCAGGATACCGTCATTTATCAGGGAGATAACAGTTTGGGGCAAGAAGTTAAAGTATTTTGTTACTAATTCAGGCAGATATGAACTGAAGAACTGATCAATCCAATCGGAGAAAGGAGCGCTTAATTCAAATGTTAGTTTAAAAACTAACCACATTACTACAAAGAATATAGGAATTCCAGTTAAAGGGTTCGTTATAACTCTGTCTATTTTGTCACTTAATTTCTCCTGCGGGAGTTTAACCGTATTTTTTACGACAGATGTTGCTATTTTTGAGGCAAGTAAAAATCTCTCCTTTGCTACGAATGATGGAAGATCACATTTGTATTTTGTTGAAATTTCCGACTCTATCTTTTCAACTTCTTTCAGTATTTCCTGGGCAGATTTAAAATTTTTCGTTAGAACTTCAACTATTTCAGGATCTTTTTCAAGGAGCTTTATTGAGAACCATCTGAGATTGTACGGGAAATCTGGAGGGAGCTCTTCCTTCAGTTTTATTTCAAGGAGAGATATGGCGTTTTCCAGATCTTCAGAGTAGACAGGAGTAAATCCTTCCGGATTGAGGTCTTTAGTTGCTACCATAAGGAATGTTTCTGAAAGTTTTTCAAGTCCTTTTTTCTTTATAGCGGAAACTTCAACAACTGGAAGCTTGAGAGTTTTCTCAAGGAGTTCAGAGTCTATTACGTAGCCGTAGTTCTGAAGCTCATCAACTTTGTTCAGGACAATTACCGGTTTGATTCCCATATCAAGGAGCTCCAGAGTCAGGTAAAGATTCCTGCCAAGGAGCGTAGCGTCAACAACGTCAGCTACTACGTCGTAATCCCCCTTTAAGAGGAAGTTTCTGGCTACTCTTTCCTCTAAAGTGTACGAGGTAAGACTATAAATTCCAGGGAGGTCAATTAGCTCAATCTCAAATCCCCTAAAGTTATATCTACCTATCTTTTTCTGAACGGTAACTCCCGGCCAGTTCCCCACTTTTTCGTTTGTTCCCGCAAGGGCATTCATTAACGCTGTTTTCCCAACATTCGGGTTTCCAGCCAGAGCAACTCTAATTTTCTCTTTCATACCTCCTCCACCTCTATCTTTGATGCCATACCCTTTCCAAGGGCAATCCTGCTTCCGGATACTTCAACAATGAGCGGTCCTGGTGCTGATTTAATTACCTTTAAAATAGAGCCTGGAAAAATCCCTATAGAAGCGAGTCTGTTTCTGAGTCCAGGTCCGCCGTAGATATTTAAAACCCTTATACTTTTTCCTTCTCTTACCTCTACAAGTCTCATCTTCTCCTCCTTGTCCTCTATGAGTTAGATAATATTAACTTTCTTCGTATTAGTCAACTAGCTTTAGAGTTATAATTTGGAAAAACTTCAGGAGGGAAGCAATGGACGTAAAAAAGATACCACCGGGGAAGAACCCGCCGGAAGATATTTACGCAGTTATTGAAATTCCTCAGGGTTCAAACGTTAAGTATGAGGTAGATAAAGAGAGCGGAGCTGTTTTTGTTGATCGTTTCCTCTTTACTCCAATGTTCTACCCTGCAAACTACGGTTTTGTTCCAAATACCCTTGCAGACGACGGAGATCCGATAGACGTTCTGGTAATCTCAAGACAGCCTGTTGTTCCCGGAAGCGTTATAAGGTGCAGGCCTATCGGCGTTTTGGTTATGGAAGATGAGAGCGGTAAAGATGAAAAGATAATCGCCGTTCCTGTAGATAAGCTTGATCTAACTTTCAAGAACGTAAAGGAGATAACAGACCTTCCAGAGGCTACCCTCAACGAGATTAAGCACTTCTTTGAGCACTACAAAGACCTTGAGCCCGG